>DYHU01000143.1 GCA_020724025.1 Syntrophorhabdus sp.
TCGAGGATCTTTTTTCTGATGCGCACGGAGGATGGAGTCACCTCGACCAGCTCATCTTCTTTGATAAACTCGATGGCTTGCTCAAGGCTGAGGATCTTGGGCGGAATGAGCTGCAAGGCGTCGTCCGACCCTGCCGCCCTGATATTGGTGAGTTTCTTCTCCTTGGTCACGTTGACATCAAGATCGTTCTCTCTCGAATTTTCACCCACCACCATTCCTTCATAGACAGATGTGTTCTCCTTTACAAAGAGTGTGCCCCGGGGCTGAAGGTGATAAAGCGCGTATGGGGTCGTCTTTCCTGGCCGGTCCGCAATCAGGGTTCCGGTGGAGCGTTTGGTAAGTGGGCCATGCCACAGTTCATAGCCATCGAAAAGGTGGTTGAAGAGCCCTGTCCCTCTGGTATCGGTTAGAAATTGGGAACGAAAACCGATCAGCCCTCTGGATGGAATCCTGAATTCGAGGCGGACCCTGCCGTGGCCATTGTTATTCATCTTCTGCATCCTGCCTTTACGGATCCCTATCTGCTGTGTCACCACTCCTATGAATTCTTCCGGGACATCGATGACCAGATGTTCCATGGGTTCGTGGAGAATCCCATTTATGTTTTTTGTAATGCTCTCCGGCATCGATACAGAAAGCTCATAGTCTTCTCTCCTGATCATCTCGATCAGGATCGCAAGCTGCAGCTCCCCTCTTCCCATCACCTTAAAAGAATCGGTCGCCTCAAATTCAACCTTGATTGACACATTATAAAGGAGCTCCTTTTCAAGCCGCTCCCGCAGGTTTCTCGATGTGACATACTTTCCTTCCTGGCCGGCGAATGGCGATGTATTAACAGAAAAGACCATGGAGATGGTGGGCTCATCTACCGCGATTCTCGGAAGAGGCTCCGGGTTTTCAATGTCGGCGATTGTATCGCCAATACCGATCCCTTCAATCCCGGCCAGGGCAACGATATCCCCTGCGAAGGCCTCTTTGATCTCCACTTTTTCGAGTCCCTGAAATCCATAGAGCGATGTCACCTTGGTTTTGACCGGCTCGCCTTTACCGTCGATCATTGATACCCAATCCCCGACCCTGACCGAGCCCGAGAAGATCCTTCCTATGGCCAGCCTGCCCACATAATCGCTATAGTCGATGTTGGTGACCAGAAATCTCAGGGGGCCTTCTCCATTCCCTTCAGGTGGCGGAACAGCATGAAGGATGAGTTCAAACAGGCACCGAAAATCTTTTGCATTCTCGTCAGGATGAAGTTTCGCAATCCCGAGTTTTGCGTTGGTGTAGACGATCGGAAAGTCAAGTTGTTTCTCTGTGGCATCGAGGTCAATAAAGAGATCGTAGACCTCGTTGAGCACCTCTTGGATTCTCGCATCCGCCCGGTCGATCTTGTTAATGACCAGGATGGGAGGAAGATCGAATTCAAGGGCTTTTTTCAGAACAAATCGGGTCTGGGGCAATGGCCCTTCCGAGGCATCGACGAGGAGCAGAACGCCATCCACCATCTTGAGCGTCCTTTCCACCTCCCCGCCGAAATCGGCATGGCCCGGCGTATCGACGATATTGATCTTGACTCCCCGGTACTCGATTGCCGTATTCTTTGCCATGATCGTAATGCCCCGCTCCCGCTCTAAATCGATATTGTCCATCACCCTTTCCTGGACCTTCTCGTTCACACGGAAAATACCTGACTGCCTGAGCAAGCCGTCAACGATCGTTGTTTTTCCATGATCCACATGGGCAATCAAAGCAATGTTTCGTAAATCTTCACGCTTCATAAGCTTCTTATTAAATGGCTGTGGGGATCATTCCTGTCAATTGAGGGGATTCGACTCTGGGAACCGGACGGGAACGCTTTTTGAAGTATTTTTTAACATCCCGTCTTCCATACTGTTTGGAGACAGCCTGGAGATCAGGGATGCTACCATGCCACACAGGGTCAATACGATTCGTCTTCAGCAGGGATTTCAAGACCCCCAATTCCTGATCGGTCACAAAGGTCATGGCAATGCCTGACCGCCCCATTCTTCCGGTCCTTCCTGTCCTGTGGGTATAGGATTCCAGACCGTAAGGATAGTCATAATTGATCACATGACTGACATGACTGAAATCGAGTCCCCGGCCGGCAAGGTCGGTCGCCACCAGGAAGTCTATCTTTTTCTGACGAAAACGCTCGAAGATCGAGGTTCGCTTCGATTGTTCCAGTCCTCCGTGGATATACCCTATCGATTTGAATTTTTTTTCTAACTCCTTTGTCAATTTTTCACCGTGGTGCCGCGAATTACAGAAGATGATGGCCTGGGAGATCTTCTCCCTTTTCAGGTATTGGATCAGAACATTGAGCCGGTCATGCCGCCCCGTATGCTGAAAATGGTGAGCAAGACTCTGCGGAGACAACTGTTCCTTATTTAATTCCACACGAACAGGATCTTTCAGGTAGGTGTTGATTAACCTTTCAATCTCTCTGGGCATCGTCGCCGCAAAAAACAGTGTTTGGTGCTTATGAATCAGGCTGGACATAATAAAGTCGATATCTTCAATAAAACCCATTTTCAGCATCTCGTCCGCTTCATCCAGAACCAGCGTGCGAACGGAAGAGAGGTCAATCGCCGTGGTATTATAGAGGAAATCGATCAACCGCCCAGGGGTTGCGACGAGGAGATGGACCCTGTCCCTTAATTTGGCCTTTTGAATCTCCATCGAGAACCCGCCAAAGACGGCAAATGGGGCGACCCCCGTATGTTTGGCAATGTTATCGATCTCTTCCACATATTGAAGCGCCAGTTCACGGGTGGGAACCAGGATGAGGACCTGAATGGCATTGAGAGAAGGATCGATCATCTGAACCAGTGGAATACCGCAAGCCGCTGTTTTACCCGACCCGGTCTCTGCCCGGGCCAAAAGATCCCTGCCGCTTAAGATCGGGGAGAAGGTCTTTTCCTGAATGGGTGTTAAATCCTGATATCCCATGTTCGTCAGAGCCTTCAATATCTCTGGCTTTAAATCTAATTCCGAAAACTTCATTCGTTACTCCTTAAAATTTGATGCAATCTTAAAAAATTGTCATTCCTGTGAAAACAGGAATCCAGTTCTTTAATGATTTGGTTCCCTGCTCCCTGCCTTCGCAGGGACAAATCTGGACTCCCGCTTTCGCGGGAGTGACAGGCTGGGGGATTTTTTCGTCAGCACGTTACAGTGATCCCTCTCTTTTTTATATCAAGCCAACGATTTCCACGATTTCACACGACTTGCGGGCAAGCAATGATCAAATCATGCAGAAAAGGGTTGGGAGATTTTGTAGGCAGGCTGCCTTTTTCTTACAGATAGGGAGTGTGCCCTTCGCTTATTGAGGAGGCCTCAATTTATTATTTTTGATAATTATGCATCAATTTAAACTGAAAAGCAAGAAATTCTCTGATATCAAATCATCCCTGTTATTCACATTAACCCGACAACTATTTTCGCGGTTCGCAGGTAACGATTTTGTCACGACCGATTATCCAGGGATTGGCCTCTATCTCCTTTATTAGGACTATTAGAACGTTAAGTAGTTTTTCGGAATCCTCTTTGTTCACTTTTGACATTTTGCCAAAAAATAATATTTTTTTCATAAAACCACCCTTTTAATAAAAAATTAAACGACTTTTCGCCATTCATTCACAAAATCTCAACATATTAAAAACATTAGATATTTTTATTTCAAATCCTCTTTCTCTCATCTCCCCTCCTTTTAAATTAATTGGTATGCCTTTTGCACAATAGATTTGTAAAAGGAGGCACCAAAGTGAATAATTCTTTAAGATCAAAAGGTTTTACACTTATAGAGGTTCTCATCTCCTTGGTCATTTTATCTATTTCATTACTTGCTTTGGCCGGTTTAATGACCACGACAACAAAAACCAACGCCTTTGGAGGCAACCTGACCGAAGCAGCTACTTTGGCCCAGGACAGAATGGAGGATCTGAGAGTAACAGACTGGAATAATATTGTTAGTGGAAATGATATAAATCCGATAAGAGGTTCGGATTATAATCGAGCATGGACGGTGGTACTTGGTCCGAATAGTCCCCCTCCACCCAATGATAATGAAAAAAGGGTCACGGTCACGGTAAATTGGAACGATGGGATAAGCCGTTCGATTAGTTTTTTAACCGTAATTACCCGATAACTAATGGAATACTGAGAGAAAAACATGAATACACATCCATCATTTAATAAAAGAGGTATTACTCTTATTGAATTACTGGTAGGGATGGTTATCTGTGCGATAGCGATTGCAGCCATATATCGCGTTTTTATTACTCAAAGTAAGGCTTATGTTGTTCAAGACCAGGTTGTTGAGATCCAGCAGAATATCAGAAGCGCCATGGAGTTGATGGTGAGGGATCTCCGGATGGCCGGATTTGAATATGAAAACTTAAACTCGCTCGTCAGAATTGAAGACTTCAAGCCATCTCCGCCCTATATTGTAGCTGGAAATTCCATTACGATATGGTATGAAAATTTTCAAACAGGCCCTCCCCTTATATCTCAAATCCATGCAGTTACCTATACCTTAAATGGTACAAATTTAGAAAGGCAACTTACTGTCGATGGTGTTAATCAACCTATTGAAGTATTGTTAGAGAACGTTGATGGATTAGTTTTAACCTGTGGTATTGATGGAAGAATCGGTAATTATGCCACACAAGACGGAGTGGTGGACAATTGGGTTAACTGCGGGGCAGTGGATAATAATAGGGATAAAGTGATTGCTGTTCGCTTGAGTTTAACAACAAGGCCTGAGCAGGTCAATCCACAAGATGACCGCTTTAGGATGGTTTCACCGAGAACCTTAACCTCCATAGTAGCATTCAGAAATCTTTCGATGCAACAGCTTTAGAGAAAGGGACTCCCTATGAACGAAAAATATGTTGGATTTATAAAAAATGAATCCGGAATGGCTTTGGTGATTGCCCTTATCATGATGACTGTTCTAACACTCATCGGGCTAGCATCCACGTTCTCCTCAACATTCGAAATTATGCTCTCAGGTGAAAAAAGGAGATCAACCGATGCCTTCTATGCGTCTGATAGTGGGGGTAATGTAATCATGCTAAGGTATGTTAACTTTTCTCCCGGTCGATTAAATTACGATCCCTTCACGGACCCAGCAAATAGTAATCCTACCAATGTCCAAGCAATAATTAACTTTGATCCATTTAAAACAGGCCCGCCGAAGGGATTCACTTCAATCAACCTTGACTATGCCTATTTTTGGGTTGAATCAAGAGGAAATGATGGGACTACAATGACCAATAGATCAACATGCACCATTGATATGAATGTGGTGAGATTATTGCCTAAGGACGAATCAATCACCGAAGTTGTTGTGAATTGATTGGAGGATCTTGCACATGAAAAAGATAATTTACTCATTGATTTTAATGATTTTATTAGCTCCCTTTTCCTTTGCATTCGCTGCCGATACCGACGTTTATGTCCTTGATCAAACCATCCAGCAGGTTCCCCCGGATATATTATTGGTTCTCGACTTATCTGGCAGTATGCGTTGGACACCTGCCGGCGCCAAAATGTATATTTCAACTTCTCAAACCTGTGGAAGCGATGTTGCTTATTATCCCAACTCTGGGTCAGGATACACCAAGGAATGTACCATTGATGCTTATGGTACGGTCCCAAAATGGAGCGATGCTTCATGTTCAGGTCCATTTTATAGATCGGCACGCACAATTTCCGAAGTCGATTATCAAACCGATTGCAGCCGTGTTGAAATTGCAAAAAGAGCCATTAAAAGCGTCCTGGATGCCGATAATAACGGGACGGTTACTGCTGAAGATTATAATACTCTTAATATGAGATTGGGGTACATGAGATTTTATGATTGTGGAAGTGATACGGGCGCAAACTATAACTCCAATTGTAATCGATTAATCAATCCAATTGATACCCCGTATAATACCGTTTGGAACTCTATAAGCACTGCGGTGGCCAGCGGGGGGACGCATCTGGCAAGCTCTTTGAAAGAGGCGAAACTTTATTTGGATGATCACAAAAGCGGGGATAATGCTAAGGCGTGCCGCAAAAAATTTGCCATATTAATCTCAGATGGCGAGGATACTTTGGCATGCAGTGGTTCAGGGTCAGAATCGCAATCCGACCAATACAAAAGGAGGAGAGAGACCATAGCCAGGACAAGGGCTCTTTCAAATGCCGGGTACAAAGTGTTTGTAGTAGGTTTTGGGGCGCCATTGTCTAATACCCTTAGAAATACTTTGAATTGGGCGGCATATTATGGAGGGACGGACAATCAATCTGTTGCAAATTCTATTACGGGGACCTATCTCATTCCTCCAGGACAACTTTTCCCAACGGGGACAACCAGTTGCTCGAATAACAGCACACCTGAGCCGGGAGCGCAGAATATTTCAGGTTACGCCTATTTTGCTGAAAATCCTTCTCAACTTGAGCAGACATTAACCGATATCAAGAATTATATTCTTAACCTCCTTGCGGAATCAACTTCCTACGTGGCGCCTGTCGTTCCGATCAGCCAGATGGAAAGCACCAGTTCTATGAACCGTATGTACATGGCGATGTTTAAACCCACTCTAAATAGTTTATGGCTTGGCAACATCAAAAAGTTTGGAATCGCAGATACACCCATCGGAAACCTCGAGATCGGAGACATTGTCGATGTCAATAATAGCCCCGCCATTACTCCTCAGAATGAGATTGACAAGAATGCCCTATCTTATTGGAGCTCAGTAGCGGATGGAGGCGAGGTTACAAAGGGAGGGGTAGGAGAAAAATTGCAGAGTAGAGATTTTGTCAGCGACCCGAGAAAAATTTATACCTATATTGGATTAACGGATAAAAAATTATTAACGGAACCTGAGAATGCCTTTACGGTAGACAATCCCAACATAACTTATTCAAAATTAGGAATATCTGCTGATCCAGTGAAGAGAGAGCAAATTATTAAATTCGCTCATGGATATGATTCCTTCAATTGGAACCCGCTGGACCCGCAGAACCCACAAAACCCATCTGGTATAGCCAACAAAAGAGATTGGCTATTAGGAGCCTTTATCCATTCGAGGCCGCTTATCATCCACTACTCAAACAAGTCTGTCATCTATGCAGGAGCCAATGACGGAATGTTTCATGCTTTCAACGACTCGAATGGAAGTGAATTGTGGGCCTTTATTCCACCCAGCTTATTACCACGGTTAAAAGATTTCGAAACCAACAATACGCTTCAAATCTTTGCGGATGGTTCTCCAAGAGCTTATATTGAAAAAAATTCAAGCGGTGCCATCACTCGGGCAATCATCATCTTTGGACTGCGTAGAGGAGGGGATCGATATATCGCTCTGGATGTTACTAATCCCGATTCTCCGAGTCTTTTATGGGAGATCAGTCCTTCGACATCATCCCCTTTATTAGGTCATGAGGTTACAACGGGTTTTGGAAGAATTGGACAGACCTGGTCAACTCTGGTAATGAAATCGGTGGCAGATGGAGAAGGGAAAAAGGTCGTCGCTTTCTTGGCAGGCGGATATGATCCATGCAATGATCCTAATATGAATTGTGGGTCTTCGGATCAGAAAGGCAATGCTGTTTATGCAATAGATGTAAAAACCGGTTCGAAGCTCTGGGAATTTTCTAAAACGAATGATTCCAGCATGACCTATTCAATTCCAAGTGATATCGCGGCATTAGATATTAATGGGGACAATAAGGTCGACCGACTTTATGTCGGGGATATGGGGGGACAGCTTTGGCGGTTTGATATTGGAAATTTAAATAATATTGCCGGTTGGACCGGGAAAGTTATTTTCAAGTCCAACCAGGATGCGAGTAAAAAAAGAAAAACATTCTATCCGCCCGACATATCTCTTGAATCAGGGTATGAATGGGTTTACATTGGAAGCGGAGACCGAGAAAATCCAAAACAGGAAACGGGGACGGAAATCTTTCCCACACAGAACAGATTATATGCAATAAAAGATACAAATCCTTTATCCCCATTAACAGAATCGAACCTGGTGGATGTCACCGACAATATCTTACAGAAACCGAATCCCAGCGCTGCCGAAATTAATATTCAGAACCAAACGTTAAATGATCTCGTAAATTTAAACGGTTGGTTTATTACACTGGAAAACAAAGGTGAAAAATGCCTTGCCCCTCCAGTAATTTTTTCTAAAGTTATATATTACACAACCTTTACACCCTCGTATCCCAATGAGGCGGACATCTGTTTCTTAGGTGAAGGAACGGGAAGGGTTTATGCATTACAATATAGAACAGGGATGGCTATATTTAATTTTGACCTAACCAATGATATTGATGGACAGCCCCCCACCATTTACAAAACCGATCGTTCCATGGCCATTGGGGCTGGAATTCCATCCCAGGTTGTCATAGCAATCATAAAAGGAGATGTTGTGGGATATATCGGTGTAGGGGGGGGTGTATTTTCCCCAGAGGTTTCAAGCAAGAAAAATATATTGCCGCTTTATTGGAGAACTGTTTTTTAATTCGTCTCCATTAGGGATGGGTGAAAACTCGTTAGGGAGGCCAAGATGAATACAGGAAAGTTCGTTGTGTTGATACCCCTTGTTCTTTGTATAAATTTGTTATTCTCCGACATTGGGATTTCACAAACGAAAAGGGCGGGTGAAACTATTTCCCTCTCAGGATTGATAAAGGATGTTTCTTGGGATCATAAGTCGATCGTTGTTAACGACAAGAAATTCTTCATCTCGCATGACACCAAGATTGTGGACCAAAAGGGAAACAAATTAAAATTAGAAGATATAAAGAACAATAGCGATGTCGCTATAGATGCTATTCCACATCCCAATGGATTCATCATCAAGGAGATTGTGCTCATTACGGACAGAGGTGTTTAATTTACTAAATTTTCACAACTCGACATTTTGTCCAAAATTAATAATTTTTTCATAAAAACCTCCCTTTTATAAAGAACCAAACCTATTTTCACCATCTATCCACAATAGCTCAACTTATTAAAAGCATAGGATGTTTTCTTCTCCAAATTCCTTCCCTCTCATCATTAATTAAAATATATTAATTGGTATGCCCTTTGCACAATAGATTTGTAAAAGGAGGCATCAAAGTGAATAATTCTTTAAGATCAAAAGGTTTTACACTTATAGAGGTTCTCATCTCCTT
>DYHU01000144.1 GCA_020724025.1 Syntrophorhabdus sp.
TCTGCGAAAGAAACTCTTTCGCCATCCTGCAGTAAGGTCAGGTCGGTGTTGAATAAACCTTAATCTCTTCTGCTGCCATGGTTAGCCCTCCTTTAAATACGGTTATTCATTCTCCATCAGATGATATACCATTGGTCACAGCCACTTCTACACCGCTTCTGGTAAAATTCATATTTCACGGCATTATTCCCTTTAAACTTTATCTACGTTTGCCAGCTATATCAGATGATGTTCAAGACTAAAGGAAATGCAACAGCGTTTGAATGAAAATCTTTTAGCCTGTGTTATCTGTTGTCGCGGGCATTTCTTTTTAAAATGAATTTTGAAGGCTTAACCCTCTCTTTCTCTTCTGCCTTGGTGACTTCTCCTTTCTATTTTGAATGTGCAACAGATGAGGTTGAATCATATGAATTCTTTCGATATAAGCTTCATTTTAATTTGATTTTAAGTTAATGAAAAGTTTTTTTAACATGATGTCCCTATTTCCCGTTGTGACAAAAGAGCTGGGGGTGAATGATTCCCTTTCGGTTTCTATACCGAAAGTACGGTTGTTGGGGCGACCTATATGCATGAAAAAAATGGCTGAGCAAAATTATAAATCCGATAATGTTTTCAGTAATTGAGTAGCTCCCTGATCAAATATAGGAAGAAAACTCATAATGTGATCACTCAAACAAGAGGCGGCCATTCGGGGATTCCTGTGTTGGATGGCAGTCACGATTTTATCCAAAGCATCTACCTGAGGATAACTATCTCGAGCAGAGTCTTGATAGAGATACCAGAACCGTAAACAGACATTATGCAAGTCCTCAATCATTTCTTTTAGGATTGGGTTTCGGGATGTCTCACCGATTCTTTCATGGAAGCGCTGATCCAACTTGATCAGGCGCTCGTAGTCTCCCATTGCACTAGCTTGATAAGATTGCTCTATAATCTGTCGAAGATCTCGGATATCCTCATCCCTGGCCCGTTGGGCGCAAAGGGCGACCGCTGTCCGCTCCAAAGGGACGCGAACTTCGAAGATGGACCGGATCATTTCATATTCGATGGGCGCAACAAAGATCCCTTTTCGGGGATGAATGATAATCAACTTTTGGTAACTTAACCGTTGGAGAACTTCTCTCAAAGGCGTCCGGCTGATGCCCAATTTATCAGCCAGCTCTCTCTCATTCAAGGGCGTGCCGGGTTTAAGTTCCGTGTAGATGATCCAGTTTTTGAGGGACTCGTAGGCCCTTTTCTTGAGAGACGTTTTGTCAGTTCCCTGGAGGTGATTGTTTAGTGATCTTCGGGCAACATTCCTGTTATTCATATTCCATACTCTCGAAAATCTTTCTGAGTTCGTGTATGTCGCGGGTTTTGGCCAGAGCAACCATCAGCTTAATTCTGGCCTTTTGTCCAATAAGCCGCCCAGCCATGATGACACCCTTGTCGCGTAATCTTCGTCCTCCCCCTGGATATCCATAAACGGGCCATACCCCTCCCTGAATACAACGGGAGGCCAGGACAACTGGAGTCCCTTGATCGATCGTATCCTCAATGGCCGGGATGACCCCGGGAGGGACATTACCCATGCCGAAACCCTCCAGCACCAGACCCGCCACTCTGTGGTCTAAAGAACAACGGATAAAGCGGTCATCCATCCCGGTGCTCAGTTTGATGAGGTCCACATTAGGCTCGATTCTTTTGACATCGAGTATGGTCCGTTTCCTTGGATACCGGATAATTTGGAGTTGATCTCCTTCAATAAATCCCAGGGGACCCAGACCCGGTGCGCCGAAAGCATCCACATTAATGGAATTGATCTTTGTGACTTCCTTGGCAGCGTAAAGGCGGTCTGTCATGAGGACCACAACCCCCAGACGGAGAGACTCCTGGGCTTTACAGACCCTTATGCTATAGAGGAGGTTTCTCAGGCCGTCATATCCTGGTTCCCCGTAATACCGCATGGCTCCAGTCAGAACAACCGGCTTGGGGGAATCCATCACCAAATCTAACATAAAGGCGGTTTCCTCCATAACATCAGTTCCGTGAACAAGTACTGCCCCGTGGATTGATGATTCCTTAAGGGTTTCCTCCACGTCCTTGGCCAATTGGAACATATGATCCGGTGTCATATGGGGGCTGGGTCTATCGGCCCAGTTAACGGGTTTTAAATTTACGTCCGATATCAAGGGCTTCAATTGATCCATAAGGCTTTGGAACTGCACCTCAGGAACCACTCCTTGAGGGACCTGGATCAGCCTCATGGAAATGGTTCCACCGGTGAAAAAAACAGCGACGGTGTCTTCCTTAGCAGCTTTAACCCTGGCGTTTTGCATATTGCCATCCCTGTCGTTCCATCCGTTGGATAAACTCCACGAGACAGTCCACAAGGGCTTGCTTCATCTTCCGCCCTTTTTCTACAGTCCCCTTTTCCGGCGCCCCGCTGGCGCCATAATCAGTCAATTCCTCAAAATTCCAAATAAGCTTCACATTAGGATCCATCTCGGGAATCATCCCTTTGGCCCTGGTCATATCCACCAAATGCGGAACAACAGCCAGAGCGATCGATGTCTCTCCCTCCCCTCCGTGCCCAAGCCCACCCCAAACATCAAAGGTGTCAGGAGGAAGAAGATTCCCTGCTGTTATCCACCATGCATCCAGAACAGCCAGCCCCGTGTCCGGAAATTCACACTTCACTTCCCTCGCCGCAATCTCAATGCAGGGAATATTGCCATCGTGTCCATTGATAATAAGAACCTTACGGATCCCCCAGTGAATCAAAGACCGGAGAACCTCCCCGATAACCCGTATGAGCGTCTCGTTGGTCAGGGAAATGCACATCGGTTTATGACGGTAATGCAGGCTTAAACCATACCATAAAGGCGGCCCCACCACGGTCTTTTCCAGCCGTTGAGCTACTTCTAAGGCGAGGTCGTAGCAGACAAATGTATCCATTCCGAATGGAAGGTGGCCTCCGTGGCTCTCGCAGGAGCCAAAGGCTAAAATGGCCTTGTCAATGCCGGCTTCCTGAAACGAGACCTCAGTGTATTCCTCAAGCTTGATGCGCTTCATGATACCTCCCCTCTTTCATTTCTTTTAAAAGATGAGGGGCAGCCCCTCTGGAAAATGACAGGGGCCGCCCTTCAGGTATGTTATGAAAATTTATTGTTTTGGGATCCAGGTCTCCAGAACTTTATACTGGCCGTTCTTCACGCCGATAATGGAAACCGCCTTCGCAGGCACACCACTGGGCCGCGTATAAGAGATTTCACCTGTCACGCTTTTATAACCTCGCGTGGCTGCCAAGGCTTTTCTAAGAGCCGCTTTCTCTGTGGTCCCTGCGCGCTTGACCGCATCAGCGATCAACCCCACTGCATCAAATCCCAGGGGAGCGAAAGCATTCTCAGGCGGACGCCCATATTCCTTCTTATATGCCTCGATGAAGGCAAGGACTTCTGGACGCTGGTCTTCACGATAAGTATGGGTTGAAAAATAGACATCATTAGCCAGTTTGGGGCCCGGAACAGTGACGACCAATTCTGTGTCAAAGCCGTCTCCGCTTACAATGGGGAGGGGCAGTCCTGCTTCTCTGATCTGTTTGACGGTAAGGCCCGCCTCATTAGGAATAGCAGAGATAAAGACCGCATCAGGTTTCGGAGAGGCCGCCTTAAGACGTGCGATCTGGGCAGAGAAATCTTTATCGTTCATCATAAAAAAATCCTCCAGAACCACCTTCCCCCCCAATTTTATAAATCGTTCCTTGAAAAATTTGGACAGGGCCTTTGTAAAGTCCATGGAGTTGTCGGTCCACACAACCACATTGCGGGCCTTCAGGTTGTTGTAGGTAAAGTCTGCGATAGCGAAGGATTGATCATCATCCCCAAAGGGGACCATGAACATACAGTCTCCCACCCATTTAGGAAGTTCGGGATGGGTCGCACCGGATGTAACAAAAGGGATTCCTTTCGATTGAAAGAGGGGGGCTGCGGCCATAACGAAGGTCGTATCACCGTAACCCAAGCCTGCGACAACGCCCTCCGAGAGAGCTTTTTTGGCCCCTGTTGCAGAGGCTTTCTGGTCTGTCTTGGTATCTATCCCGATGACCTCAATCGTACGCCCGCCAAGCAGTCCACCCTCCTGGTTGATCAGCTTGGCCTTCAGTTTCGCTCCGTTCAGGGCGGGGGCATCGATAGAAGACATCCCTCCCGTCAGATTGTACAAGGCACCCAATTTGATAGGTTTCGATGCTTTCGCTGCCATAGATACCGAAACAAAACACCCCACCATGGCCAACATGGTTAAGACCACAAAAATCTTGCGTTTCATGTTATTCCTCCTTTCTTGTTTCGATGATGATAATGTATGGCTATTATCTTGGATTAAGTTTCCTTCTCAGATGTTTTCACCTCCTTTCCTTTTTTGAGATCATCTGCTATGGGCCTTTTTAAAGAGATCTGCTACCTTTTTCCCATCAGAAAGGCGGGTTCTCGGCTGCCGAATAACCCCTGGGGGTGATAGATGAGGATGAGCAAAAGGCCGATGGCCATGATGATCTCATTGATCCCGTAAGCTTCAAGGCTTTCTTCGAGGGGTCTCAATATTTCTACCCCAAGAGTGATCATTGCCGCAGCCAGGGTGGCTCCGGTGATGCTGCCGGAGCCACCCACCACAACCATAACCACGAGATTAAATGCCATAATCACCGAGAAAGAGGTTGGGGTGATGGCTGTGATTATGTGTCCCCACAACCCTCCTGCGATGCCTGCAAAGAAAGCTCCCAAAGCGAAGGCCATGATGCGTGTCCTCGCCAGTGGGACTCCCAGGCATTCCGCAGCCATTTCGTTCTCTCGAATGGCAAAAAAGGTCCGGCCCAGAGAGGAGTGTTTAATTTTCCAGCAGACATAGAGGGTGATGACCACCCACAGATAGACCCCCCATAAATCGGTCAACATGGGAAGGCCATTCAGTCCAAGGGGGCCCCGGGTGAGACTTTCGAGGTTCGTTATGAGGACCTGGACGATGATCAGGAAACCCAGGGTAGCCACGGCTAAGTAGTGGCCTTTGAGCCTCAGGACCGGAATCCCTATGAGAAAGGCCATCAAGGTCGCACAGATTCCTCCCGTAACCATGGCGGGTATGAGTGACCATTCCTGAATCGCCAGCCAGGATGGGAGAGCTGGCAACAGCATGGCTTTGCGAGCCGGAGGAAAAGTTAGGATGGCTGCCACATACCCTCCTACCGCCATAAATCCGGGGTGTCCCAGAGAGAAAAGGCCGGTAAATCCGTTGGTCAGGTTTAGGCTGACCGCCAATATGATATTGATCCCGATGAAACAGACGATGGAGAGGATGTAGTCATTCATGGTGCGGTCAAGAGCGAAAACCAGGACCCCACCAGCGGTGATCAATGCAGGGAAAAACCATCGAGGTCGATGCGACGCCATCATGCTCGCTCCTCGGTCTTCCTTCCCAAGAGCCCTGCAGGCATAACGAGAAGGATCAGGATCAGGGTCGCAAAGACAAAGGCATCCCGATAGGCAGAGTAAATAGGTGGCAAAAGTCCTATAAACAGGACTTCCGCGCACCCGAGGAGATAGCCTCCAAGCATGGCGCCTGTAATAGACCCGACTCCTCCAATAACAGCGGCCACAAAAGCCTTCAGACCCGGTACAAAACCCAGCAATGGATCAATTTGGCCAAATTTCCCTCCCCACATCATTCCCGCAATTCCTGCCAGGCCACTTCCTATCACAAAAGCCAGCATAATTATCCGGTGAATATTGATTCCCATCAGCCGCGCCACATTCAGATTCTCCGCCGTGGCTCTCATGGCCATACCCAACCGTGTCGTCCGGACCAGGAGGACCAGGAGGATCATCAGGACTACAGAAACGACGATGATGGTCAGTTCGATCATGCGGAAGGAAACCGGGCCCAGGCGAAGGATCTTCTGAAAATATTCAGGGAAAATGAAATTCCTCGGCTGGCCGGTCAACAATAGGATACCGAGATTTTGCAAGAGGATGGAGATGGTCAGGGAGGTGATGAACCCCGTAACCTGGGGGGCGCCCCTTAAGGGTCTGAAGGCCACCCGTTCGATAAGGATTCCCATGAAAGTCCCGGCGAGGAAAACTAACACGACAATCAAAGGGAAAGGAATTTGGCCACTCTGTACCAGTCCAAGGGTCACAAAGGCGCCAACCATCACTATATCGCCATGCGCGAAATTGATCAGCCTGATGATCCCATAGATCATGGAAAACCCGATGGCGACAAGGGCATACATGCTCCCAAGGATCAGGCCATTTACCAATTGTTCTACAATGTAGCTGCCCATTAGGCTGTCCCCAAATAGGCCCTTTGAACCTCTTCGTTTTCCGACAATTCTCTGGCCCTCCCCGAAAGGGTGACCCGTCCCGTCTCTAGAACATAAGCACTCTGTGCAATTTCAAGGGCGAGGCGAGCGTTCTGTTCAACCAGAAGAAGGGTTGTCCCCTGGGCGTTAATTTGCGCAAGGATTTTGAAAATAAGCTCCACCAGCATGGGCGCTAAACCCAGAGAAGGCTCATCCAGAAGAAGCAAACGGGGGCGGCTCATCAGAGCCCTCCCGATGGCGAGCATCATCTGTTCACCACCTGAAAGAGTGCCTGCCGATTGATGTTTTCGCTCAGCAAGAATTGGAAAAAGTTTAAAGATCCATTGAAGATCTGCCTGGATCGCATGCTTATCTCGCCGTCGATAAGCACCGATCAAGAGATTCTCCCTCACCGTAAGGTCCGAGAAAACCTGGCGTCCTTCCGGGCAGTGAGAAATGCCCATGAGAACAATCTCTTCTGCAGACACTAAGTTGATGTTCCGGAACGGATCATTCAAATTGGGGCGAAAGAGGATATGGCCCTGACGGGCCCGGAGAAGTCCCGAAATAGTGGAGAGGGTTGTGGTCTTACCCGCTCCGTTTGCGCCTATGAGGGCGACCACTTCTCCTTGCCGGACCTCCAAGCTGATCCCTTTAAGAACATAGGTCTGTTCGATATAGACATGAATATCCTTTAGCTCAAGCATTTCCCTATCTCTTAGGCTTTCCCAGGTACGCTTCGATAACCCCAGGGTGTTGCTGGATCTCCGCCGGGGTACCCATGGCAATGATCTGGCCGCGGTCAAGAACCTGAATGTGTTTGCATATCCCCATGACAACTTTCATATCATGTTCGACAAGAATGATAGTTAACTGATGCTCTTCATGGATTTTAGATATGGTTCGGATAATCTCTTCCGTTTCGTGAGGATTCATCCCTGCTGTAGGCTCATCTAATAAAAGCAATTTAGGATCAGTGGAAAGGGCTCTAACCAACTCTACTTTTCGCTGAATACCATAAGGAAGATTTTCTGCAACTTCATTTTTATAATCAAGAAGATCAAGGAGATTTAAAATCTCCTGAGCCCGTTCTTCCATTTCTCGTTCGGACCGTTTGAAGCGGGGGAAGTTTAGAAGGGTTGCCCAAAGACCCGTGCCATGGCGTATGTGGAAACCTACCTTAATGTTATCGATAACGGGTAATGATTTGAAAAGACGAATATTTTGAAAAGTTCTAGCAATGCCCAGAGCCGTATTCCGGTCAGGTCTCGAACGGGTAATGTCTTTTCTTCGGAAGAAAATGTGCCCATTAGAGGGATGCAAGACACCGGTGAGAAGGTTAAAGACCGTGGTTTTACCCGCTCCATTGGGACCGATAAGTCCCATTAATTCACCTTTTTGAAGTACGAGGTCGTAGTCTTTCAGGGCTTGAACTCCCCCAAAAAACTTACTCACCTTTTCGACTCTTAACAGTTCATTACCATCCATCCGGATTGAGGTCCCTCACTGCAAGTAAAATCGATAGAAAAAGCCCTTAATGAATTCAGTGATAAGCTGTCTTTTTAAGTATACCAATAGTACACCCGAATTATACCAATGTGGGTTTTTTTGTCAAGCGTTTCCTGGATGTTTTGCCTTTCTAAAAATTAGGATATATAATGTGTCACAACCGCCGATGAATGCCAAAGACCTTCGGGAAGCCGCAGATGATTTTCGCTATCTTCTCAACCGGGGATATCCCCGAAAACCGTCCCTGGAGTTGGTCGGAAACCGCTATCGGCTCACATTCGATGAGCGTCACCTTCTTCACCGGGGAGTTTTTCCGGATGCCGATTCTGAGCGGAGGCAGAAAAGAAAAATTACCACTCAAAAGATTCAAAACAAAGACCTCGCCATTGACGGCCATAATGTTCTCATCACCATCGAGGCCGGACTTTCCGGTCGGCCCCTCGTCCTCGGAGACGATGGTTTCATACGCGATATCTCAGGCCTATCCGGAAACTACAGGAAGTCAGAAAAGACAGAAGAGGCGCTCTTATTGATCTTCAATGCCCTTAAGAGAGTAAAACCCAGACATACCCTCTTTCTTTTTGATGCCCCTATCAGCAGGAGCGGAGAATTGGCCCGGGAGATAAGGAGCCGGTTAAAAAAAGAAGGCATCCGGGGTGATGGACGGGCGATGAAGGTTCCGGAGAAGGTATTGATCGGATTCTCAGGAGTAGTCGCAACAACCGATACCGCCATCATCGATCAATCCCCAAAAGTATTCGATCTGGCCGGCCATATCCTCAGACTGAGAATCAGGCCCGAATGCCTCATCCGGTGGAGAAGAAAGCTACCAAAGAGAGTTCTGAAAAACTAATACAACCTCTTGATGACTCAGATTTCAAAACCGATTATAGAGATTTCCAGGGTTTTTATGAAATCTCCCAAATAAATCTTGACAAGCTCAAACCCTTGGCGTATAAAAAACTTAATCTGGATACAGTATACAGAATTCACTCAAAAGGAGGGCCCCTTGGAAAACATATTCGGAGCGGTAAAAATAGGAAAGAGGAAACCTCTTCGGGAAGTTGTCTATGATTCATTAAAGAAGTCTATTTTACATGGAAAACTGAAGGCGGGGCAACGGCTGATCGAGGAAACGCTGGCCCACCAGATCGGGATCAGTCGCACACCGGTCAGGGAGGCCTTTCATAAACTGGAACGGGACGATCTCGTCTCACGGCTTCCAAAAGGAGGGTTTGCCGTCAGGGAATTCACCAAAGAGGATGTGGAAGAAATATTCGGCATTCGAATTGCTCTTGAAAGCTATGCGGCTTATCTCGCCGCGATTCATA
>DYHU01000145.1 GCA_020724025.1 Syntrophorhabdus sp.
TCCAATCTCACTGGTCTCGGCATGTCACTCCCTTTACTTATTTCTCTTTGTCCCAACGTCCCTGCGTACGTAATCTGAGATCAATGTCACTTTCCGCATTCTCCTGATTTTTAGCAAAAGAACCATAGATGAAGGCATATTTTATCCCTGGAACTTTTTCCAATGACTTCTTGATAGTTCCTACAACGCCAATGGTCTTAAAAACCAGCCCTTTCATTTCCTCATAGAAAGCACAGTCCTTGTTCACTTTGAAATATTTTTGTCGGCCCTCGGTTTCAGAAATGAGGATCTTCAGAGACTCCAGCCGGGCCAATTCTCTACTCAGGTTTGTCGAATCTTCAGTCAGTAGAGATTGCAGTTGCCTGACAAAAAAACGTTCATCAACGTGAGTAAAAAACCACCCCAGAATTTTCGCCCTCAACTTAGACCCGAAGAGTTTTTCCATCATGATTGACAAACACCTTTAAAAGGATTGCAGTAAATAATACTACAATTGCAGTAAAAATAGCTACAAATTCAAGCAGATAAGCTCAGAATTCTGCAGTCCAATGAGCCAATCTGGTCGCTGGTCATTAAAAGCAGGTTTGTTGAAGCAAAAGGTAAACGTCAAGAGATGTTTTGAGTCCCACAGACCTCGAAATAAGCTTGGCATACTCATAAAATATCTCTTCTCGAATTGTCTTTACCCCGTCAGAAAACCACGGCATTTATGTTGGAGATGAACAGAGATCAAAACCTCAGCTCATTATTTAGGGCAAAGTCAAAGACAGTCCTTTCTAAGGGGGTTTACATAATCAGGAGGCATCCACGTTCTCCCGATATGTGATGGTTAACCCCTGATGCGAACCCTCCCCCGATTCTTCCTCTTATCTCAAATCAAAAAGTTCCCTAAGTGCCTTTTCTAAGGAAGAGAGGTCTTGGGGAGAGAGGCTCCCTAATTTTTTCAGGACAAGCCTCTTCTCAATGGTTGAGATAGCAGATTTAACAGCAGATGATTTCAACAAGCCGGCACCTTGCCAGTTTTCTATCAGACACTCGCCTACCCCGATATGACCTCTTGTCTGGCCGGTGATTGCCATGATGACAACATCCCGAGAAGCATCGTTATACGTATCAGAGCTTATAATGACTGCGGGACGCTTTTTTGTTGTAGTCTGATCGCTAAAAGGGAAAGGCACAAGGACAACATTTCCTTTATTGTACCGTATCATAAACGGCATCCTCCTCATTGTCCCAAATTCTCTGAAAGGTTGGAATGGATAATTCCTGAGAAGACTTTGCGAGGAGGACCCTTCCTTTTCTGCTTTCTAAGAATTGAATGAAGTCAAATACTTCCGCAAGAATATCTTCGGGCAACTTATCGATCTCTTTTTTGATCAATTCCTTGATTATCATCTTCCTCACCTCCTAGAGATTATCTACTTAATTTATTTTCTCATATACTTCTCGCCTTCTCAAGCTTCTGAAAATATTCCAATCCCAGGCAGAATTCCAGTCACAAAATGTCATTTGGCTCCCAGTTTATCCCACTATTCCAAAACTAAGCAGCGGGGGCGGTATTCGCCGAATTCACGCTCTCCTTTGTATTTGAGGACGTGAAAGGTTTCGCCAAAGAATAAAAAATTTCTTTAGGCTTTCTAAAATAACTTAACCCCATCCCAACCAACGACTGCTTCTAAAAATTGGGAGGCCTCATATTTCTTTAAGGTTTCTTAAACAACTTAAGTCCGTCCCCGGGGTTTCCCCCTTGTTAAAATAGGGAAGTGTCCCTAATTTTCCTAATTTTCTCTAATTTTCTGATTTCAATCTCATTATCCTTACTCCTTTATTTCCTCAATTCATTCAGTTGTACCAAATCGCCAGGTGCTCGTTCATAATGCCAAAAAGTCCAACCATTACAGGTGCGCCGTTTACAGGCTGATGCCGCCGCGAGGGAGGGAGACAAATACACCTTACCTTTAAATCTAATTGATCCATTACGTTTAACATGGGCTTTAATAATCTTCCCTTTATAACGGGCCTGCAATTTTATTGGACCGTTTATATAATTCCCCAGAGCAGGTTGCCTTCCTGTGGATAATCTTCCCTCCTCCACATCTAAAACCTTTTCCTTACCTAAAAGTGAAAGAAGCTCATTATGTTGCCGTGAGCGGATATCTCCCGCAAATCTTCTTCGAATATCTTCTGATTTTAGAAACTTCCCCTTCTGTTTGTTTCCTTTCGGCTTAACAACCCTGAGGATAAGAGATTCCAACTCTTTTAGATGGCTGTCACCAATAGTGAGGTAAACGCTGAACCGATCCCAAGAATCCTGGTGGCGGTCCCGTAGATGATGAGCGAGGCGAGAGCGGAGATTACTTGCCAATCCTATGTAGTAAAGTTTGTTCCGCCTATAGAGTGCATAAACGCCTTGTCGGTGGCGAACATATCTGCGTACAATGTCTTGATACTTCTCCAATGCTTCGCGGGAGATATTTTCTAAATGTTGACTAACCAAAGACATCTTCTTGCTCATATTACAGTTCTCCTTTAAAGGCTTTTCCGTAGATAATTTTATTCATAGTTTTTGTCATCTTCGATTAAAATAAATTCATTTGCCCATTATTTATTTTATCAGGACGCATAGCAAGTGGTCCCTTCTTGTTAATAATTGAGTCCAATTCAACCTCCTTTGATTTTAACTTTTTATATAAGTGTCTGATGGAATCAAAATACAATAAATTCCAATTATCTTCTTCAAACCGTTCTGCAAACATCGGCGATTTTTGCTTACGCTTAAATTGTTCTTCCCTCTCCTCAGGAATGACTAAATATTTCGGAACCTCTGAATCAATGTTCGACCCTCTCACCAATCCGCTTGTCATGGATGTCGAAAATTCAATTTCAAAGGAGCTTACAATCCTATTGCCTTTTACCCATAAGAGGTCTATTCCCTGGATTGCTTTTATATTTTCTGCATTTATAATACCATTAAGGTTAGCATTCACATATTCAGAGAGTTTCTTATGCCCTGCCAAACCATCTGCATATCCTGACTGTTCTTTTTTCCCAATCCAAATTTTAAAACCCAATTCCCTCCCTACTTCTGCTAAAAGTACTATAATTTCATTATGCTGACTTTGGCGGGCAAAATAATCTGGTTTTAACATCCAAAAACCACCAGGTACTTGTCTTCCAAATTGTTTTAGCGCGTCCATTATACTGCTACTATCCGATGTCAAAGAATTAGGAAATTTTGTGCTTACTGCATCCCAAACCTGTGTAAAGGTTACCTTCCCCTTGCTTAAAAGTTCACGATAAACCGTCTCCTCAACCCTTTCCGAAAGTGGAATATCATATTTAATGTACCTGTTGGGTTCTTTTAACCACCATAATTCCCCAACGGCACCACCAATTTTTGATTTGACTAAAATGACCTCTTTCCCAATATGTTTTTGTAAGACCTTCTTAACATCAAGCCCTGTTTCAAGACTTGAGAAATATCCATGTTTGGCAAGGACGGGATCGATAAAATTTATTATCTGAGTATAGGGGGTTTCCTCCCCTCTCTCCGCTAAAAGGCCAATGGTTGTTTCAACAACTATTTTTTCAAACCTTGCTTCATCTATTTCTTCAGGTTTAGGTACTGTCTCGCTAAATTTTGGCCTATAAAAGCGGAGATAAAAATCTCCTTGAGCTGAACCAAAGGGTTGTAAAAGTGATTTTGGAGATGAACGCGCTAATTCTTGATGATGGATTTTCTGGAAATCAAACCCAGCAAATACGCCCGCTCTTATGGTAGCATTTCTCACTTTAAAGGTCGGGTTGTGAAAGGTTACAGTTAAATATCTTCCGGGTTTCAAAACCTCAAACATATCTCTAAAACTTCTTGAAAGTAACCCATGGTAAACGCCAAAATCTTTATGTTGCTTCTCATTATGGATAACTTCATTCGAAATCAAATAATCTAAATAACTGTCGTCTTTTTTTAACCAAGCGATCCAGAGATAGGCAAGCTCGCCATATTGAATAGATGAATCATAAGGGGGATCAGTAAAAATATAGTCAACCGTGCCTTGTGGCATTTCTTCCATCAAATCTAATGAAGATCCAGTATGAATATAGATGTCGGCTTTACCATCAAAAACATCATGAAAATGTTTACCAAACCTCACATCCTGAAAATATTTGTTCGACTCTTTTTTCCCTTTTAAGAGGCCTTGCTTACCAGTTATAGAACTCTCATACAATTCCCATACATTTTGTTCCATATAATGATCAGCATACCAATAACTATGTTCATTCCAAACAGAGCTGAAGGGTCTTGTAGGTCTGTCTGGCATCATCTTTGTTGCTAAATGAACCATTGAGGTGAAACCAATTTTTAAGAAATCCTTTAAATTCTTATCGGGCTCCTCCTCAATCGCTTCCATTAACCAAGCTAATCCTTGAAGATTCCTCTTAGTAAATAATTCATCAAGGGATTCATACTGCTGCTTTTCCTTAAAAGGCTGACCATCAGGATAATAAAGTGGATTTTTAGGATACCATTCTTTAATTTTTTTATTTGCTATCTCTTTCATTAAATCTAAATCGTCCTTTGTAGGGGGTGTTTCTTTTTCTTTTCTATCTCCACAATGAGGACAACTTTGATATCGAACTTCAATCATCTTGTGGTTTTCCCAGATTGAGCATGTAAAGGGAAAAGCTTTTCCACATTTTCTGCATTTTGTCTTAAAAAGGTCTAAGATTTTGCTCCTCGCTTTTGTTTCAACTCTTTTAAACGCATTAAAGAGTTCAGTTTCAGAAACTGGTTTAATGGTTAATCGTGCAATTTCGTTTGCTACAGGAAGAAGATCACAAATTATTACCCTTCTTCTGTTTTTCAACGCCTCCATTGCCACAACACCGCTGCCGCCAAATGGGTCAAATACAATCTCGCCCCCTTTGGAGTATGTTTTGATAAACTCGCCAACCACATTCCAGGTTTTTCTGGACCAAAACTTATGCCAGTTGTACATGGGGGTGTGAGCCAGAGGCGGAATTTGTCTGTTCAGATGATTCACTTCTGATTTTTCAATAAATGGAATCTTTGTATCAAATTCTGACATTCTATTCCCTTTCTAAGGCTTTAACGATTCTCCGTGTAATCTCAAAGACCGCCGCTATTTGAGTCGCTTTAACCTCTTTTAAACCCTTAATGGTCATTAATTCCCCGATTGTTTTCCCCATTAACCCTTGTAATGAATAATACTTTTCAATGATTTCCGCAGCAATTTCTTCGGCTGAGCGACCACTAATTCCTGAACCGAGGATGACTGTTAGAAGCTCGGTGTCTGTTAATGAAGTTGGGCCAAGTCTTCTTAATTTTCCCCCTGGATGGCGCCAAATTACCTCCTTGCCTTCTTTATTAAGCACTCTTCTTTCTCGATATTTCACATTTATCAACCTTTCTTTATTGTATTAATGTCTTTGACCGTGATGGAGTTGCCCCACTATATCAAAAAAGCAACGCTATGACAATGGGCATGGAATTGGAGAGGAGCGGTTTGGATGTTTAAGGCTACCTCTAATAATTATCAATTTGTCACTCCGGCCCCGTATCCCGTGGTCGGGTCTAATCGAAAAGTGCGGGGTAAACTCCGGCAGGAATGACATTTTTAGAGAAAACCTTAAGTCTAATGGAATAGAAGAGATCGATGTAGGAGGCCAGGAGGCCTCCCATATCGATTACTGGTCTTTCCAGGTGGGTTTTCGTTTTTCCAAAAAGGCCTTGAGGCCTTCGGTGGCGTCTTCCGTTTTCATCAATCGATCGAGATAGACCTTCTCAATGGCTTGGAGCCCCTTATCCATGTCGTCGTTAAGGCCTGCAAGCGCGGCTTCCTTTGTCAACTTCAGAACGATGCCGCTCAATTTTTTAAATTTACCGATGAAACCATCCACCTCCTCTTGAAGCGATGCCTCGGGAACGACCTTATTGACCAACCCCAATGTCAGAGCCTCCTGGGCGTCGATTGTATCGCCGGTGAGGATCAACTCCATCGCCTTCTTTCGTCCGATCATCCTTGGAAAGATCAAAGCCGCGATGGGCGGGAATACGCCGACCTGGATTTCAGGCTGTCCGAACTTTGCCTTCTCCGTGGCAACCACCATGTCGCAATAGAGGGCCAATTCACAGCCTCCTCCAAGGGCGGCGCCGTTGACCACACCGATGGAGGGAACTTTTAGTCCATCCATGAGCCTGAACATCTTATGAAAGGTTTCGATCATTTTGGGCCCCAGTTCGCCCAAGTGGTCCGCCACCTCCACGCCCACAGAAAACGCCTTACCCATCGCCTGAATGACAAGGAGCTTCAGGGCCTTTTCCTTCATCAAGCTCTCAAGATAAGCATTGAACTCTTCCATCATTTCGAGGTTCAGCCAATTGAGGGGAGGGCGATTCAACGTGATAAAAGCCACCCCGTCCTTTAATTCGGTCTGGATATGCTTCAAAGCCATCTGTTTTACCTCCACCCAAATATTTCCTCTCCTCTGGCGGAGGGGAATGGAGGGGGGAGGAGGAAGGAAAGCCTAATCACCCTCACCCCTGCCCTCTCCCGTCAAGGGAGAGGATAATTTCTATAATCTTTGAGCATTCATAAAAAGATACCCTTTGGACAGAAACGGATCCGTACCAAAGGGCATCTTTTTTACAAATCATTTTCACCTTATTTGCTCTGGGGTTTCCCCAAAACTTCCTCAAAGAAGGTCTCGTCTACGAGCTTTCCTTCGGCAATATTCTGGCGATACTTGATGAAATCGATTGTGTCGGCGCCGGTAATCTTCTTTGTGTTGAAAGCGCCAAATCCGAGGAAGGCTTCCCCCATCATGTTGGCAGCCAGCCAGTGCCGGTTCGTATTCTTCGTCTGATCCCAGAAGAACTTCTTCTTGTTCCGAATGCCATCGATTGACATTATCAAGCAGCCGGGGAAGAGATTTGCAAAGGTCCAGCAAATTTTCTCCACTTCTGCGTCGAGAAGAGCGAAATCGTATTCATTGTTCTTCAACTTATTGTTCACCCACTCCCTCGCCTTTTTGAATTCGTCTCCGGTCTTGATCTCTCCATAGACGAGGTCGCCATCTTTCACATAGGTATCGGTAATGACCTGAGGATTTCGAACCCATTGTCCTTTTTCATCTTTGAGAACAGGAACACACTTTGAGATGAGGCCCTTGCGCCACATCTTATATGCAGACCACATCTCGCAGCTGACGCAGCTCCACATGGCATCCTCGATCGAAAGGAAAAAGGGAAGAAAGTCAGAAGCGCCCCCCACCGGAGCGGACCCGTGCCGGGGACCTGCCTGGCCTAAAACGGCAAGGTCAGAAGCGACGGTCAGGTCGCAGGCAGTGCCAATTTCCTGCCCCCCTGCCACCCTCATCCCATTCACCCTGCAGATTACGGGTTTCTTGCACATGAGGATGGAGTCAACCATGTTATTGAAAAGTTCCATGTAAGCCCCATACTCCTCGGGCCGCATGCTGTAATATTCTGAATACTCCCTCGTGTTACCGCCGGTGCAGAAGGAATAAGGGCCTGTGCCGGTAAATATAACGGCCACCACCGAGCGGTCGGTAGAGGCGTTTTCGAACCCGGCGATGACGCCCTTAACCATTTCTGTCGTATAGGAATTGTATTGGGCCGGGTTATTGAGCCTGATCCAAGCATTGTAGAGCCCGGGGATGACATTGCCTTTAGGATCCTTCAATGGCCTTTTCTCGTATACCGTGCATGGTGGCTCTGTGCCCCAATGCTCTGATCCGTAGCGACTATGGTCCTTCATCTCGTGCTCTCTTGGCATCCATTTTAATGACATAAATAAACCTCCTTTTTGGATTAAATTTTTTAAATCCCCCCAACCCCCCTTTATTAAAGGGAGGAGAAGGAGGGGGTTAAAAATCGGGTGTAAGAACGATTCTCTTCTCCGGTGAGCCGGCCTTGTGGACCTCTTCGAAGACCGATGCAATCTGGCTCATCGGCCTGGTCTCAGTAAAGGGTGCGATATCGATTTTCTTGGAAAGCACCATATCGAGGACGATTGGATAATACTCCGGCAGGCACCCCCAGGTTCCCAGGATATCCGCATCAAAGGCCATGAGCCGGGATAACATATATTCATTTTTTGCCATCCCGAATCCAACGACAACCAATTTACCTGTGAATGAGAGCAACTCCAGGGCCATATCCTGCCCTGCCTTGTTGCCGCTCACTTCAAAAATCTTCCACCCAAACCCAGCCTCCAGGCCGTTCTTCTTGCAAATCTCTCGAAACTCATTTCGGATATCCTTGATCTGTTTGTCCTGAGAGCTGATCACGAAATCCGCCCCGTACTTCAGGGCCCTCTGCAACTTTACCGGGTTTCTCGCAATGCCGATCACTGCCCTGGCGCCCAATGCTTTTACCGTTTGGGCCACATAGACGCCCACCCCTCCGGTCACTCCGATGATGATCACATTATCCCCTGGCTGGAGATCAGCCCTTTTGGCGGCCTGATAGGGCGTGGTCGCGGCATCGGCAACCACGGCCAAGTGTTCCAGAGGAATATTGCCGCGGTTTCTCACCTCGCAGAGGTCGATGGAAGGAACAGGAATGTGGCTTGAAAATCCTCCATAAACCCCCAGGCTGTTTCCGGGCATCTTCTGGACAAGGCAACGATTTCCTCTGCCGGTCTTGCAGAGCAGACATTTGCGGCATGGCATGACCGCCGGGATGATCACCTCTTTGTTGATCCATTTCTCATCCCCCGCCACTACCTTTCCGCTGATCTCATGTCCCAGGGTTAAAGGCGGCTTCTGCACGGTGGGAACGCCGTCATAAAAGTAACCCAGGTCCGTGTGGCAAACCCCGCACCCTGCCACCTCAACCAATACTTCATCGGGCGCCAATGCAGGAACCGGAATGGAAGTCTTCTCCAATTTGCCCGGTTTAACCTCGCCTGTCTCCTTATCCTTTGAGGTGGGTTGAACCATCTGCCATGTTTGAATCTTTTCAGGTACTGACATTTTCTTCACCCCCCTTTCTTATTTAAGATTTCAGATTTCAGATTTCAGATTTATCCCCTTCACCCTTTCCCTCTCCCACTATGGGGAGAGGGTGGGGTGAGGGGAATTCCGCAATCTGCAATCGATTAGGTCA
>DYHU01000146.1 GCA_020724025.1 Syntrophorhabdus sp.
GAAATCTCTGGGGTAAAACGACCACGGAAACCCAGTGGGCGATCCGGGAAGAGTTGGAGGATGATGATATTAAGAGTCTGGTCATTGGGCCGGCGGGTGAAAATCTGGTGAGGTTTGCCAATGTCATGACCGGAATTAAAAATTCAGGCGGAAGAACCGGAATGGGAGCGGTCATGGGCTCAAAAAATTTAAAGGCCATTGCCGCCCGCGGCACCATGGATATAAAGATCGCTTATCCAAAAGAAGCTCTCGAGTATAACAAGCGGTTTATCGATCAGATCACGAGCGCCAAGGTGAATCAGACTCAGGGAACCCTTGGCACCCCCTTTATCTGGGGCGCCACCAACTCCTGGGGAGGGGTCCGATGCAGAAACTTCCAGTATAACCAGGAGCTCTATTGTGATGAAATTGAGCCGGAGGCAATTGATGAGGCCTGTGCAGAAACGATGGGACCCTATCATATGGCGGGTTGCTTCGGCTGCCAGGTCCACTGCCGGGCCAAATACAAAATTCCTACCGGACCTTATGCAGGAGTCTATGATGAAGGTCCGGAGTATACTTCTCAGGGCGCTTTTTGTAGTGAGCCGGACTGCCGGAGTTTGGAAACCCTGTTGGTGGGTAATCACTTGGTTGATCAGTATGGAATGGATAATCTGGAAACCGGAAGCATCATCTCATGGGCGATGGAGCTCTATGAACTGGGAATCCTCACGAGCAAAGAAACCGACGGTTTGGATTTGCGGTTTAGCAATGATGAGGCGCTCCTGGAGATGGTCAAGCGGATTTGCTTTAGAAAAGGCTGGTTGGGTGATACGTTGGCCGAAGGAGGAATCATCGCTTCGGAGAGGATCGGAAAGAATTCGTTCGACTACCTGATCCAGGTGAAAGGGGTGAGCAATCTTCACTCGGATGAGCGAGCCACACCCGCTCTGGCGCTCAATATTGCAACGGCTTCCCGGGGCTCAGACCATCTGAGAAGCCGGCCGGCGATCGACCTGTATCATTTGCCGGTAGAAGTCATGAGAAAAATCTACAGTAGCCCGGTTCCTTATGACGGGCCATTGAGTTCAGAACATACCGAGTACATCGGCAAGCCGTGGCAGGTCTTCTGGCATGAGAACTGTTATATGGCTGTCGATTGCCTCGGCATCTGTAAGTACCACACCACCTTTTTGGGTGCGACGCTTCCCAATTTTGAAGATTGGTCAAAAGTGATTTACTACAATACGGGGCTGGAGTTTAGCCCCCGGGAAATCTGGGACATTGCAGAGCGGTGTAATATGATGGAGCGGCTCTTTAACCTCCGCGAAGGCTTGAAGAGAGAGGACCTTTACAGGGGCGATATGCTCAATCACCGCTACTTCGACGAGCCCACCCGAAGGGGCGCGCCCGATGTTGTGGGCAGGGTGATCGACCGGGAAAAGTTCAAGAAGATGGTGGATGAATTTTATGAGTACAAGGGCCTCGATCAAAATGGCGTTCCGAAGCCGGAAACGCTCAAGAGGCTTGGCGTGGATAAAGAGCCATCCCACCTGCTGTAAATATCACCCCCACCCTTACCCTCCCCCCTTGAGGGGGAGGGGAGGGTGGGGGGTAACGAAAGGAGAAAGTCAATGGAACCCATGGGTAAAGTTCTTGCAATCAGTCCCGAAAAGTGCACCGGCTGCAGGCTCTGTGAGCTTGTCTGCTCGGTTTTCCATGATGGCGTATCCAATGCCGCTCGAAGCCGGATCAAGATCGTGAAATGGGAATCAGAGGGGCTTTACATCCCCATGTCCTGTCAGCAGTGCCAGGACGCTCCCTGTATGATCGTTTGCCCTGTGAAGGCCATTTCCCGCGATGAGAAGCTGAGCCGGGTGATGGTGAACCAAAATATCTGCATCGGTTGCCGTTCCTGCGTGACGGTCTGCCCCTTTGGCGCGATGGGTTTTAATGTCATCGACCGAAAGAATTTTAAGTGCGATCTCTGCGATGGAGATCCGCAGTGCGTTCGTTTCTGTGAGATCAAAGCCGTAGATTATGTGGATGCGGACCGGGTCAGTATCTCCAAGAAGAAGGCGGCGGCCGAGAAAATCACTGCGGCTCAAAGGCAGGCGATCGCTTTAGAGTCAGAATCACGCTAAGACAAATCGACCCGGCAGGCGCTGGAACGGTTCGTCTTTGTCACCCTGAACTTGTTTCAGAATCAGCATGAGGCATTAACATAAACCCAAAAGGGGCTGGTTCTATCAGCCCCTTTTCTATGTCCTCCAAGATTTAACTTCAAAATATCAGACCCCCCTCGTTCACGACATTGGCCAGCCTGACCCTGCCCTCCCTCGAGTTCAGGAGGAACGTCTTCTTTTTCTACGTTTTCGTCTGGCCAACCCATACATGAGGAGAGGTAGTTTAAAAAATGCATCCGTCAAGTCACGGCCACTGGCAAGCCCAATTCGCCGGGCTTTTCTGATGATATGGATGATCTGCGGTAGATCGTAGAACTCCGACCGGATCCGGTTACGGATTTGCTTCAGTTCCTTGCGCCCGTAATGGTCCGAATACACGGAACCGCCGATACGTTTGTAGTAGTAGCCCGGGGTTTCTTCAACCACTTCCTTTAGTGGCGAGAACCTCTCAACGCGGAGTTTCTGAAAACTGATGGAATCCAGCTTGATCTCCTTCGCGAACTTCGGGATGTAAAGCATCTCTTCTTCCGTCTCGCTGATGTTGCCGTAGATGAAGTACCCATGCAGATAGAAGTCATGTTGCGTCAGGACCGCAAACGCATCCCGAACCTGCTGTTGGGTGATGCCCTTTTGAAGCTGCTCCAGGATCCGGTCGTGCGGCGACTCGATCCCGATCAGGAAGACTTTAAAACCCGCTTTCTCCGCCTTGTCGAGGACCCTGCGATGCTTTGCGATGTCAATCCGGGCCTGGACAACAAAGATCTTTTTGATCTTGTTCTCGATAATCAGATCGCAAAGCTGTTCGCTCCTCTTCGGGTTCGTGAAGAAGTTGTCATCGCTGAAAAGCACGACATCGGCTGTAACCGTCTTCAATTCTTCGATGACCGATTCGACCGGTCGTTCCGTGTAGCTTCTTTTCTGGCCGAGTGGATTGAGACTGAATGTACAGAACTTGCATTTGAACGGACATCCCCTCGTTGTCAGCACCGTGTCGAACGTATGGCTGCTGAGTCGAACACCGTGTTTAACCAGGCAATAATCCTGCTTTCTGAGGGACCGGTCAGGAAACGGAATACGGGTAATGTCAGGCAGAGGATGGATTTCGTTGTGGACGACTCCTCCGTTCTCTCGATAGGAAAGTCCACGGATGTCCATGTACGGAACCCCCGTGACAACCTGTTTGATGATCTCTTCGCCCTCACCTCGTACGATTATGTCGATATTCGGGCAACGGTTGAACAGATACTCGACTTCCTCCGTTGCTTTGTAGCCTCCGACGACTGTGCAGACCTCAGGAGGCAGCTGGGAGAGGAAATCACAGACGTTTTCAAACCGGGATTCCCATCGGATACTGACGCATAGAAGATCGATCTCGTCCCTGATAAACTTGCTGAGCGCCTTCGGGTCCTGATAGGCCTTCTCATGTCGAAGGTCGAGAAGCGTCACCTTGCCGACCAGGTCTTTCATGCTCGCGGAGATATACTCAAGGCCGGTCGGAGGGAACATCCCAATGAGTGCGGTAGAATCCCCGAAATACGGGTTCAGGGCGAGGGCGTGTTTGTACTTGATCATGTAGTAGGAATTATAGTGAGAAAAAACCGCAGATGCAAGGAAATAGAAACAACCTCCAAAACATCTGCTGTTTGTGGATCCTGGGAGCGTGGAACCTCAGCCTAACGGACCGGTCTCGCCGGATTTTCCAGTAGGTCTTAGGACAATCCATTTCCTTTCTTTTGCAATATCTGATGGTCTCGTAAAAAGTCTGAAAAGGAGATTTTTGTCATTCCTGCCCCGTATCAAGTACGGGATAAACTCCAGCAGGAATTCAGTATTTTCATATAGTTAGAATTCTCTGGATTCCCGTTTTCACGGGAATGACGACTTTTTTCAATTCCATCATATCTGGGTTTATTTAATTTCTTTTCTTATCCGCCGGCGAGCATGATGATGAGGTGAATCTCGTCGCCATCCTTGACGGATTTGACGAGTTCATTCGGGTGGGCGCTGGCATGATTTAAATAGACTTCAACGATGTTGTTCAGTTTATCTTTTCTGGCAAAGATCGCTTTTTCCATTCCTGGAAACTGCTGGATGAGGTGGTTCAAACATTCCCCAACGGTCTTTCCCTCTACGGCCACGACCTCCTGGCCGTCGGTAAATCGTCGATGCGTTGCATGAATGTGTACCCTGACGGACATGTCTTATTCCTTGCGCCCGAGTAGGGGCAATTCATGAATTGCCCCTACAGAATGGTTTTTCAATCTGCCAATGATCCGCAGTGATCGCAATCCGGGTTTCTGTTGACAGCAAATTCAGTGAAAATACCCTCCAACCCATCATACAGGAGTAGCCGATTGGTCAGGAGTTGACCAATCCCTAAAAGATATTTAATCACCTCAGTCGCCTGAATACTGCCAATGACTCCCGGGGTTACGCCAATGACAGGAAACTTTTCTTCCGGCACCGGACCCCGATACAGGCACCTCAGGCAGGCTGTTTTTCCTGGAAGGATGGTCATGGCTCTTCCTTCAAAGCCTTTCACAGCTCCGTGAAAGAAGGGGATGTTTTTCTCAATCGCACAGCGATTGAGGATGTAGCGCGCTGGTAAGTTATCCATTGCATCCACGATGGCATCACAGCCCTCCACCAGCCGGGAAACATTGGCTTCGGTTATGATTTCGTCGATCGATTCAATCTCGACCGCCCGATTAAGGTTTCTCAATTTTATTCCGGCTGAATCGACCTTCTTTTTCCCGATGTCCTCTTCCCAGTGCAGAACCTGCCGGTTCAGGTTGCTCAACGACACCCGGTCATGATCGATCAACCGGATCATTCCTATTCCGGCAGCGGTCAGGTAGAGGGCGACAGGAGAACCAAGTCCGCCCGCGCCAGCGATGGCCACCCGTGATTTCTTAAGCCTTTCCTGCCCTTCCGGTCCGATCTCATCGATCATGATCTGTCTATCATACCTTTCCCGTTCTCCCGGTGTCAGCATTGCAATCCTCCGCCTCCATCAGCCACCTGCGAGGAGTAACATGAAAGTCAGCGTATCGCCTTCCTTTAAGGGGGTATCGTGTTTATTGGCAGGAATCAACGGACCCCCATTAATTGTAATCTGGACCATTAGATCAAAGTTTCCTTCGGGGTCATAGAAAGCTTCTCTCGCTTTTTTGCCATAACGATTAATTAATTCATCGATGACATCCTTCACCGTCTCTCCGGAGGTCTCCAGTTCCAACTTCTTCTTTCCAATGACCTTGGTGAGCATCGGGAGACCCAGAAATTCAATATTGACCTTCATTGCTTATCCTTTGGCTTACGCTGAGTGGTACTAAATCTTTTCAAATCCCAATAACCAAGCCCCAAGCTCCCAATAATAACCAATCACCAATGACCCCAAAATGTTTGATTATTGGATTCCTACACAATAAAGTGTGAGGATTTATCTCTAACATTTTTACACAAAAAATCTCCCCTCCCCAACGTGGGAGGGGATGAAGGGGAGGGGGGACCAAATTCAGACCAAATCTCTTTTGTCCACCCCCACCCACACCCTCCCCCATCGAAAGGGGGAGGGAATCTTAAGGAAATTTCAAATATATTTGGTTGGAATTTAGTGCTTCCTATCTCACTTGTTTCAGAAGGTCGGCCAATTTTCCCGCGGCTTCCTTCTTTTTGGCCATATTGGCCTGGTCGGCATCCACAAAAGAGACAGCCTTAACATTACAGAAGGCCACACACTGCGGATCACCATCACAGTAGTCGCATTTCACGGTAACCCGCTCCTTGTGATCGAAGAAGGGTTGGCCGAAAGGGCAGGCGATGATGCAGGTCCTGCATCCGATACAGAGGTTCTTGTCGATGATCACCCGATTATCCTTTTCAGATTCCCTGTGGCAGGCCTTCGTCGGGCAGACCTCGACACAGTAGGCTTTTTCGCAATGATTGCAGGTCATGGGGAGGTAAAGCCCCACCTGTTCCCATTTGACCACTCTGACCCGGGAACGGCTCGGATTGCTTGCTCCGGTGTGATAGACCGAGCACACCAACTCGCACTGGCGGCAACCCGTGCATTTTTCCTGATCGACCACCAGTACCTTTTGCTCCATTTGAGCCTCCTTAGTTCACCCGCTTCATATCGTGCTGGATTTCCATCAACCGCTGCATCGGGATCTGGTCTTTGATCCCTGCGCGCAGGACACCCAGCCTGAGAAAGAAACCGCCTGTTAAGAGAGAGAGGCCGGCAATAAATAATAGTGCAGAATTCTGGTAATATTTGGATATCAATTCAAGAACGATTGGAAAGAAAAAACCCAGAAGGATGATGCCCTGCCAGAAGACAAACCTCAATTTGCCTGTTACCAGAAGGCGAACCGAATCCTTTCCCTGCTCCGAGACCCTGTATCTCCGGGAGAGGAAGAGATATAGGACGATTCCTTCGATCACCACAAAAATCTGCTCCCCGACCGTTAAGACCTTCATTGCCCCGCTGTTATATGGAATCAGGCCGGTTCCAAGAGTGGAAAGGATGATAGACATCGATCCGGTGGAGAGTGCGGACGCAAGAAAGAGAAGGGGGAGGAGATGGGTATTCCATAAGGGGACCGATTTCGTCGCCTTTAAAAGGATACCGGTATAGAGTGCCGTTGCAAAGGCAAAGACAAAAGCAATCACCTCCGGGATGAGCCAGAGGCTGGATTCCGGATAGAGCCATTTAAAAGAAAAAAGAGATTTAAAGAAAAGCGCCAGACCGAAGACGATAAAGACGGAGAGGATGATAAATCCACGTGCCACCCATGAGGTTCGAGGGTTCAGACAGGCGTAAAAGAATCTCCATTTGATTCCCAGGTCCAAAATCAGAAAGGGGGCACTGATGGAGACCATGATCGGCCCCCAGAAGATCGGGACTCTTGCGAAGTCGAGACGATAACCAAAAGGAATGGACAAAGGGTTTAATTTTACCCCCATCCAGTGGATCAGCATGCCGATCATAAAGGAACCGGCTCCCATCCCTGCCAGATAGAGATAGATGGCAATAATCTCCTTCCATTCCTGCTGGGGTTTAAGATGCCTCCCGACTCTTATTGGATGAACCAATTCCGTTCCCATCCCAAGATCTCCTGATGAAGATAGTTCTTCATAATGAACAACCAAAATCAGGTTAATCATACCACATACACCCATCTTGTCAAGATTTATTGAGAAACATTTGATGATCTCGTAAAAAGTCGTCATTCCCGTGAAAACGGGAATCCAGAGAATTCTAACTACATGAAAAGACTGGATTCCTGCTTGCGCAGGAATGACAAAAAATCGCCTTTTCAGGCTTTTTACGAAACCATCACATTTGGAACATCTATTGACAATGAGGTGATAAATCTGGTATCCTTGTCCAAAGTGTTCAATATGGTGAACGAATGAAAAAGAGCACCTATTCGGCCCCATCGGTCAAAAAAGCCTTTAGAATTCTTCATACCATCGCTGATTCTTCTTCCGGCCTCGGCGTGAGTGAACTGGCAAAGCAATTAAAAATAGGGAAGAGCACCGTCCATGGGATCACCTGCTCTCTGGCAGAGTTGGGAGTTTTGGTCCGCGATCCCATTGATAAGCGATACAATATCGGATATACGTTGCTGGAATTGGGAAGAAAGACTTATGGGAGAATCGAATGGAGAGAGATCGCAAGGCCTCCGATGGAAAGATTGATGGAAAAAGTTGGAGAGACGATCTTCCTCGGCATTATGAACGGGGATCATATCACCATCCTGGATGTCGTGGAGTCCCATAACGAGATGAAGATCACCTCACCCCCGGGAACCAGGCTGCCGCTGCTTGCAGGAGCCACCGGAAAGGTCTTTCTCAGTCTACTCGATGAGAAGAGGGCAAGGGAGATCATCCAGAAAGTGGGATTGATAAGATTTACTTCAAAGTCGGTGACAGACCCTAAAATATTTTTGAGGGAAGTGGAGGAGACGAAGGGGAAGGGGTATGCGATTGACGATGAGGAGTATCTTTTAGGCGTAAGAGCCATTGCGGCGCCTATTCAAACGGTCTCTCTTCCTCCTGCCGCCATCTGGGCGGTGGGGTTTACTTCGAGCCTCAATGACCAGAAGATGGAAAGGGTTATCTTGGAGATTCAAAAAACAGCCCGGGAGATCAGCCGTTCCATTGAAGGACATATGAGATGAGTTTTCAAGAGGGGATGTTACGGGAAGGAGTGAAGGATTCTGACAATATCGTCTCCGACCTCCTGTGTTTTTGAGCGGCCTCCGAGATCAATCGTCCTCAACTTCTTTTCGGCCAGGTTCTTACTGACCGCCTGGTACAGGAGGTCACCCGCCTCTACCTCTCCCAAATAATCGAGCATCATCCTTGCCGTAAGGATCGCCGCAATGGGATTGGCCAGGCCTTTTCCGGCGATATCCGGGGCAGAGCCGTGGACCGGGTCAAAAAACCCGGGATAAGTTTGATCCCTCGGGTTGAAACTTGCTCCCGGGGCCAGCCCCATGCCTCCTGTCACCGAAGCAGTGAGATCTGAGAGAATGTCAGCAAAGAGATTGGAGGCAACGATCACATCATATCCCTTCGGATTTCGCACGACATCCATGCAGGCGGCATCGATCAATTTGGATTCGGTCCGGATTTCAGGATATCCGGCTGAGACCTCCTTAAAGATTCTGTCCCAGAGGACCATCCCATATCGCTGGGCATTGGACTTGGTGATGGAGGTGACTTTCTTTCTGCCTTTTTCTCTGGCATAGTCAAAGGCGAAAGAGATGATCCTTTCGATCCCCTTTCGGGTGAAGAGAGCGCCCTGAAGGGCTTGTTCACGATCTCCGACTCCAACAATACCCCCGATATTCGAATATTCACCCTCCGTATTCTCTCTGACGACAACAATGTCAATCTCACCTCCGGAGATATTGACTAATGTGGATTCAATCCCTGGGAAAAAGTAGACAGGCCGGAGGCCCACATAGAG
>DYHU01000615.1 GCA_020724025.1 Syntrophorhabdus sp.
GGTAGTGTAAAATGAATTCTGCAAATATGAAAAAGGGTATAATTCTCAATGGTTTAAAACAATCCCTAAAAGGGAGAAAGGAGAACTATACCCATGAAGAAGAGTTTATCAAAGAAGGCGAAAAAAGTCATTGAGAAAGGTCTTGAGGAGTTAAGGCAGATGCCTCCATTAGCTGAAATAACAAGGATAGGTGCGCGGATGATGTTACAAGCTGCAATAGAGGAGGAAGTTACAATTCATTTACAGAGGGACTATTACGAGAGGAGCTCAACAGCAAGGGGAAGCCGGAGCGGGTCAAAACCGAGAGCAGTGAAGACCGGCAGCGGTGACATAGGGATAGGGATGCCACAGGTAAGAGATGCTGGAGGCCCATTTCATTCTGGTATATTACCGCCACGGATAACGCAGATGGATGAAATACAAGAGGTTATACCTCTTTTGTATATGCATGGGCTGTCCACGCGGAGGGTGAAAAAGGCAGTGGGTAAACTTATAGGGAAGAAAGGTTTGAGCCATCAGAATGTTATAAGGATTACTAATAGAATTGTTGCTGAATTCACAATATGGAAGAGACGTGACTTAAGCGATCTCAAAGTAATGTATCTTGTACTTGACGGCACGAGGCTTGCAATGCGGGCAGGGACGAAGGAGAAAGAGGCAGTGCTTGTAGCCTGGGGTTTTTTAGAAGACGGCAGGCTGGAGTTGTTGAGTGTGTTGCTTGGAAACCGGGAATCCTATAGTGCATGGAAGGGCTTCCTTGAGGATATGGTAAGTAGGGGCATGACTGAGCCCATGCTTACGGTGATAGACGGATGTCCGGGACTCATCAAAGCGGTTGAGGAAGTCTTCCCTGATTCGGATATCCAGCGCTGCACGAAACACAGGACTGAAAATGTCCTGGATAAGGTTCTCAAAGCGGACAAGGATAAGGTTCACGAATCTCTCAGAAAGATATTTTACGCCTCCAGCATTGAGCACGCACGGGAAGCAGTGGAGATGTTCAAGAAGGCGTGGGGCGCCAAGTATCCGTCTGCAAAGGAATGTCTCATGACGGATATAGAGGCATGTTTGACTTATTACAAGTATCCTTACCAGCATTGGAAGCGAATAAGGACAACCAATGTAGTGGAGAGGAGTTTCAAGGAGGTGAAGCGCAGGACAAAGGGGATACGATTCAACGATGAGCAGAGGGCTCTGGCAATGGTTTACTGGCAGCTCAAGGAACTAAGGTGGTATGGAGTAAGCATGTCGGCAGCGGTAAGGGCGATCCTTACAAGAATCAGGATGTCAAAGATTCAAAGGATTGCAGCTTAAACAGGAACTATGAAAACCATTGAGAATAAAGGCTCTGGGGAAATTTGCAGAAAAGACTTGACATTACC
>DYHU01000616.1 GCA_020724025.1 Syntrophorhabdus sp.
TCCGGCCCACAATAAAACAACAACCGCTGTAACAATTCTCTTAAACATATTTTTTCTCCTTTCATCGAGGTTTTGGGGATAAGAGGTCTTCCGGCTTAGGACATCTGAGGCACCCAAAAAATTCGTTTTGGGGGTGCCCTTTTCTACTCACCCGCCTTCCCATCACTATTTTTATTAGTGACAGTGGCTCCGTTTGGGTTTTCGTTTCCTTTACGGCTGCGGGACAGCAGGGGATTTTCACCCCTTTCCGCTTCTTCATTCCCCGATTTACAGCATAGCTTTTATGGATTCTCCTTTTCTACTATCTCATCACCCCCTTCCGCCCTCTTCAGCAAAACATTCGCAATTCTTACTGTAATCCCCTAAAAGTGGGACTTTCTCTTGTATTTGGAAGCCTCTTCGGGAGGCATGGACACAAATTCATTCTGCCCCGATGGTACGGGGAACTGTTCTTTGGAGGGGAGAACCAGATCCCTCACATCGCAAATTTCCCTTGATTCTTCAATTCGCCTCTGGAGAAGGTCTACCAGTGATTCGTCGAATCCAAAACTTTTGCCAAAGATGAGGTTTACCTGGGGAAATTTCTGGACCTCCTTCTGAAGCATCTTGGGAATGTCCAAAAGGAGATGCAACCCGAGGTGAAGAAAGTAGGGAATGACGATAACCCTTGTCGCCCCAAGCCTGATGCACTTCTCAAAGACCTCGGGAAAATGGGGTCCCAGTCTCGACATAAAGCATACCTCAACCATCTGGTAGCCATATTTTTCTTTTATCCGCTTGGCTACTTCTTCCATATCCCTCCCGGCCCCTGGTACACGGCTCCCATGGCTAAGAAGGATAATGGCTTCATCATTCGTTCGCTCCATCTCTGTTATTGAATTATTTGGCATGATCCCCTTCCTAAGAGAGTAATAACTCCTTCATAGAGAAGTTATTTCTATCGTTGTTGATGTATCAGCATCCCAGTTGTCCCATAAATATGCCGTTTCCTTGCCGTCGGCTATCTGTCTAAAGGCATACTGAATTTGCTCAATGTACAATTCACAAAATGAACCCCGATGTTTCATTTGGACATTCAGGGTGTATGCCTCGGCAGGGCATGGCGATCCGCAGAAGTGCCGTACGGCACAGCGGGAGCAGGGCTCAATGTCTTCAACCTTTCGTTCAGTCACCTTCCGGAAAGCCGGGCTTCCAAGTGCCTTTTCAATTTCTCCTTTGAAGAGATTTCCTCCACAAAACTCCGGCAAACCAATGAACTCTGAGCATGGGAAAAGGTCTCCTCTTGCTGAGATGGCGAAGAAACACCGCCCTCCCCCACAAGGAGAAATATCGCACATGAGCCGACGCGCAGTCGGGGCCACTATGCCTATGAGCGCATTGG
>DYHU01000617.1 GCA_020724025.1 Syntrophorhabdus sp.
CCGGACTCAACTGACCGGGAAGTATAAAAAGATTAAGACTTCCACAAAATAGTTTGATGATTCCTTCTCATCTAATCCATAAAAAGGTTATTCCTCTCCTGCTGGTTCTTCTTTTGGGGTTGACCTTTTTATCTTCTTACCGCTCCCATGCTGCTGAGGCTCTGAATGTGCGGCTCATTGGATACAGTGACCTCCAGGGCCGGGACTCCCTTCAGGTGGTTTTAAAGGGGAATTACGCCTATGTTGGACACCACCGGGGAGATGCATTGAACCCTCTGACCGGCAAGGTGGAGTCCAATGGAACAACCATCGTTGATGTTTCCAATCCGAAACAACCTAAAATCATAAAACATATTCCGGGGTTTAAAGGAGCAGAAAGCCGGGCAGTCCAGGTGGTAGAAAAATATTTTGATGGGAGGGACTACCTGCTCCGGAACCAGGAGTCAGGCGAATTTACCGGTTTTGAAGTCTGGGATATTACTGATAGAGCAAATCCGAAACTCGTTTCGATCATTAACCGACTCATGGCCGCTCATAAGAGCTGGTGGGATGCCAGAACGGGCTATGCCTACCTCTCTGGAATATGGCCAGGATGGAAGGGGCAGCATTTAATCATTTATGACTTAAAAAATCCATACAATCCGAAATTTGTATCGAATTGGGGACTTCCCGGGCAACGTCCCGGAGAAGGTGGCGCCGCCGTCAGCCTCCACCATCCTGTTATCTCCGGAAACCGAGCCTATTTGTCTTACCTCGTGGGTGGGGATGTGGTGATTCTGGATATCTCGGACAAACACAAACCGGTGATGATTGCTCATTTAGATTTTTCTCCGCCCTTTTCAGGCACTCATACGACCGTTCCTTTCTCAAAGATGAAGGTTCCCAATTTCACCAGGGGCATGGGGGATGTCCGGGACTTTCTCGTCATTTCCGAAGAGTCTTTTAGCAGTGGTTGTCAGGAATTGAGAAGGCAACTCTATATCGTTGATGTGACAGAAGAGGATCGTCCAATCCCAGTGGCCACATTCAAAGTTCCGGATGGGGATTTTTGCGAGAGAGGGGGCCGTTTTGGTCCTCATCAATTTGCGGAGACCAAGGATGGGGAGATCATCGGAGGATCCCTTCTTTATATTGCCTATTTCAATGCAGGACTCCGAATCGTCGACATCTCTAATCCTTTTAACCCCAAAGAAGTAGGATATTATATTCCTGATACGACTGAAAAAACCAAACCGAGGCTCAGGAAAGTCATTCAGACCAATGATGTCGATCTCGATTATCGGGGGCTGATTTATATCACTGACCGTGCAGGAGCCGGCCTCCACATTTTAGAATACACGGGTGGCAAATGATCGACAGCGTATAGAAGGCCGGTTGCTAC
>DYHU01000618.1 GCA_020724025.1 Syntrophorhabdus sp.
GATCCCTTCCTAAAACAAGAAGTTTAAAGAGAGGGGCGCCTTCTTTTTTAAGGCCAGCCAGTGCCCTCATCAGAAAGACCAGTCCCTTCATTCTGAAATTATTGGAGACAAAAAGCATGACGAATTCATCGCCAATGCTAAGTTTTCTCCTGATCTCCTCTCGATATTGGCGATTTCTGGGGTGGAAGCGTTCGATATTCACTCCGTTGTAGACCACGGTGATCCGGTCCTCCGGCACCTTATATCTCTTAATAATATCCTCTTTGACCATATCGGAGATGGCCACGATTCTGGAATAATTTCCTCTCTTATAGGGCCTGTCTTCAATCCAGCCGCTCACCCATTGTTTTAAGCTCAATACTCTCCCCAAAAATTTTACTGCCCACAGAAGGGGATTGTCGTAAGCTCTTAGACTTCGCCAGAACCAGGCCCAGTGGACCCCACCATGGGGTTGGAGCACATCGGCCTCCAGGGTATTTCCAACCCCCAGCGTGACATCATAATCTCCGCTTTTCATTTCTCTCGTTGCCTTAATGGCAAAGGAGAGGAGACAAAGGCTCCTGGGGAATGGAATCGTCTTCACTTGATGAAGATGGATCCCCTGGGCCTCTTCCTCCCAATGCTCCGCATAGACATGGACTTCATGGCCTTCCTTAGCCATCCGGGTGCAGAGATCCACCAGGTACCTCTCAGCCCCGCCCTTTCTTTTAGAGAAGTTCAAAATGGCTGTGGCAAATCTCATAATATCGAATTACTCAAATGGTAACGAATTACACGAATAATAGCGAATACACCAAATCAAATTTTAACGATATTTGACTCTCCCCCCCTCACCCTATCCCTCTCCCTCCGGGGGAGAGGGGAATGGCGGAAGAAACTTTCTGTTTCCATTTACCTAGTTTGATCATTTCCTGATAAAATTTCTCGATGGCCTCAACCTGACGGTCTAATCGAAATTCATTGTGGGCCTTCTCATAGGCGGCCCTTCCCATGGCCAGCCTTCGTTCTGGATGACGGAGCAATTGAAGGGTCGCCTGAGCCAATTTTTCAGAGGTATCTTCCACAACCCATCCCGAAACCCCATCTTCGACCAGCTCAGGCAGGATCCCTCGATCGGCCACAATGGTTGGTTTTCCCATGGCCATGGCCTCCCTCAGGGCTCTCGCTGTTCCATCTGAGCCCGCCATCAGAAAGACAAAAATATCCATACAAGCCAGAGTATCGAGATAATCATCTGTTTGATATCCCCCGATCACTACCCACGGCTCAATCCCAAGCCTTTTCATGGGTTTGACAACGCTCTCGTTCATCTGACTCGAACGGCCCACCAGGAGAACCTTGATCTTGGGATATTCTTTAATAATGCTAT
>DYHU01000147.1:0-4138 GCA_020724025.1 Syntrophorhabdus sp.
AAGATCGAATTGATAAATGATCTCTCCCTCTTTGACCATTCCCAGCTCTTTCCGGGCAATCTCTTCGATGTAACGTTTTTCGTATTGAAGTCGCCTCACCTCTTCCTTCAATCTCCGGTTCTCCTCTTCCATCTTGACGTTCGTCTCCTTGATCCGTGCCAATTCCTTCTGCAACCGGAGAAGGTGAAGGATTCCCTTATCTCCGAAGAAGGTAAAGAACCCGAGAATGAGAAGGAGGCAGAAGAGCAAAATAAAGAGATGCTTCTTGCGCGCTTTGATAGCCATGGGTTCTACTGAAGTTTAAATTTGATTGGGATCGTCCCCCACTGTTCCGACTGGGCCTGATCCCTCGGGAGAGGGGCGAATCGCCACTGTTTCAGATACTGGCTTGCAATCCGTTCCAGTTCCGCATCCCCTTTAAGGGCAGGGATGACCCGGTCCACCATCCCGTTCGGTAAAACCCAGACGGTCATCTCAATCTCCATTTCCACCTTCACCCTTTCCTGGGGGGGCGGTGGCCTTTCTAAAATTTTTCGCGCCGCAAGGGGTCCTTTGATTCCCAGTTGAAGGTTCTCTTCCAGGGCTTTCTCCGGCGAGGGCTTCTCTTTTGCAACAAGTAACTTTTCGATAATCTTCTCGGCTCCCCTATCTTTCAATTTTGGTATTTTCGAAGCCTCTTTGATTGATGGGATGGGAGGTTCCGGAAGCAATTGATCCTCCTTCTTCCTCAAATATTCTTTGAATTCTCTTTCCAGCTCTTTAAATTCCGGAGAATTCCTGAGAGCCTTCATCCTCTCTTCGTCTGTGGCCGCTTCTATCTTTTTCGGTCTGGGATATTCAGGGGCAAGAGATCTCCAGTCCTGCTGTGCGCTGGCCTCCTCCATCTTCTTCAGGATCACTTCCTCCCGGATTCTCTTCTCCTCCGGCGGGACCTCATCCGTTTTTTTCATTCCCAGAATCTTTCTAACCTCTTTGTTCAGGGCCCGCCATCTCTGTTCGAGATGGAGTTGCAGGGCGGGGGTAAAAAAGAACGCCCATACAAAAAACCCCACTGCAATGATCAGAAGGCCGATCAGAAAGGTGAGCCGTTTTCTTCGAACTCGCTTCATCTCTTTTTTCATTGGCGAGTCGCTCCTTCCTGAATCTGATCGAGCATCTTTCTGGCCACCCGGCGTCTCTCCTCCCGGCTCGTTTTCTCTAAGAGTTTCTGATAGACCTGCCTCGCATCAGAGAATCTCTTCTCCTCCATATAGAGCGCCCCCAGTTTCAGGAGGGCCTCTTCCATCAACTCCGTGAGATGAGGGTAGAGATAGAGGACCTTTGAAAATTGGAGGATGGCCAAATCCCTGTTGCCTGCCTCCGCATAGGTCTCTCCCAACTTGAACTGGGCTTGGCTTGCGATCCTCTCTTCGGGGCTTCGTAAGGCCGTCGAGAAAGAGGAGATGGCATCCGGAAATCTCTTATGGGTCAGGTAGAGGAGTCCCATCTTCAAATAGCCTTCAAACCGTGCCTCATCGTGAGGGAATTTTTCGATATACTCCTTTAAAATCTTCTCCGCCTCTTCAACCTTTCCCAGGCTCCGATAGGCTTCCTCCATCCCCAGGTAGCCCCTCTTCGCCAGTGGAATTTTAGGGTTATTCCTCACCACCCACTCGAATCGTTCCAGCGCCTTCGGAAAAGCCTTGAGAAGAAGGTGGAGTTCTCCTGCCTCCAGGTAGGCCTCCATGAAGAGATGGCTTTTCGGATGGTTTTTAATGAATTGCTCCATCTCGTCTGTCGCTTCCGCCCATCGTCTCTCCGACTTCAGGAGAAGGGCGAGGCGAAATTGGGCTTCTTCAGCCCATTCGCTTTGAGGATAGAGTCGAACCAACTCCTGATAGGTTCTCAGGGCCCTCTCTGCCATCCGGGATTGCTGGTAGTGCTCTCCCAATTGCATCAGCGCCTGACCCGCCAGGGAATGCTGGGGATACCGCTTGATAAAAGCCTCCACCCGGGCGATGAAGGATTCATACCTCTTCTCCTGAAAGAGGGCAAGGATGATCCCATAATCCGCCTCCGGCGCCTCCTTTGATTTGCCATGCTCCCTGATGAGCCGTTGATAGGCCTGGATCGCATTTCCGTATTGTTTGAGATTATAGAAGCTGTCGCCCACCTTCAACAGTGAGGAGGCAGCGAAAGGGCTTTCGGGATATTGCTGAATGAGTCGTTGAAATTCTTCGATGGCCTCGTGAAAATCCTTTTTCCGGAAGTGTGACCAACCCGTCCAGTATTGGGCTTCGTCACGAAATGGACTCGATGGAAAAAATTCCCTCAATCTCCGGAAATGGTCCAATGCCTCATCGAACCGCTCCTCCCTGTAAGCGATCCATCCCAAAAGATAATAACCCTTCTCCTTCCCCTCTTCTTCAGCCGAGTTGACCACGCTCATCAAATGGGTTTTGGCCTGATCATAATTGTTCTGGTTTAAATAACACTGCCCGATCAACAGGGAGATGGGCGGGGTGGATCGATACCGGGGGAATTCGGCCGAAATTTTGAGAAAGTAATGATTGGCCTCTTTCCACTCCTTCCTCTGAAAGTGGTACCACCCCAGACTCGTCAGCCCCCGGGGATAGAGAGCGGAATCACCCTTCAATTGATCCACATATCTGACGCTATTCCGATAATCCTCTCTTAGCAGATGGCTCTCCGCCAGCCAGTATAAGACCTCGTTCTTCTCCGGATGACCGGGAAATTCCTTGAGAAGTCTTTCCCAGTATCCGATGGCCTCGTCATAATGCTTTAAAAAGAAATGTCCGTATCCCAATCTCGAATAGACCCGATCCTCAAGGTGCGCTCTTCGCTTTGACCACAATACATGCCGATAGGCGCCGATGGCGCCGGCATAATCCTTCTGATTGAAAAGGGACTCCCCTAATATAAAGTAGACCCATTCCTGAAGATCGTTTTCGGGAAAGGTCCTGAGGAACTGCCGAAAGAAGGAAACGGCATAAGTATACTCTTTCTTCTTGAAATAATATTGCCCGATATCGAAGAGGCTCTGCTCGGCCCATGGCGAAGGAAGAAACTGGGAGAGAAATCTCTGGTAGAATTGAATCGCCTTTTCCACCTCGTTATCCCCCAGGTAGGTCTTCATCACCCCCCAGAAGATGGGATCCGACAGGTTTGTGCCAGGAAAGTTCAGAAGGATCTCTTCGAAGGCCCTCCTTGCCTCGGTATAATGTCCAAGAGAGACCTGGCTCCAGGCCAGTCCATATCGGCCGCTCTCCTCTAAAGGATGACGGGGATACCGCCTTAAAAAGTTTCTGAAAAGGGTAACGGCCTCCTCATACTTCTGGAGCCTGAAGGTATTGACACCCATCAGATACTCGGCTTCTGGTCTCCATATTCCTTCGGGATGTTGCCGGAGATGAGTCTCCATTTCCTTGATCGACTCCTGATATCGTCCCAGATGGTAAAGGCAGTATCCGGACCAGAAGAGTGACGACTGGGCAATGGAAAGATCGGGGTTCTTCTCATAGGCCCGACGAAAGAACTCGCTTCCTTCCTTATAGGCTCCCTTCATCAGTTGAATCCACCCGCATGAATAAAGGGCATAAGGGCCGAACTCATTGTCAGGATATTCTTCGACTACCTTTCTAAAATAGGAGAAGGCCTCTTCCGTCTTCTCCTGACGAAACTTTGCCTCTCCCATCCAGTAGATCGCAGAGCCTTTCAATAAGCTCTCCGGGTGATCCTCGATCAACCGCCGGAAGAGTTTGATGGCATCCTCATAATCCCCCTGGAGATAGTGATGCCTTCCCCTTTCGTAAAAGGCCCTGTCGCCGCTGGTCATCCCTCTAGTGAGCCTGCTCGTGTAGGCGCAGCCGGGTTGAGTGGTGGAGGGGCTCATCTTCTTCATCGGCCCGATCTGATCTTCTTTCAGACCGAAGGATCCGGCAGTGGGTTCCTCCTTTATCCCCTGAGCCGCAATGATGGGAAGGGGGATCTCCCTCTCCTCTGTCCATTTCGTCTCCTCTTTTCCAAAAAAAACAATTTCGGGCGTTCGAATCCGGCCCCGACTCTGATCCTGGCCCTTGAGGATAGTGAAAGAGAAGGTGATAGAGAGGAGGAGAATGAGGCTGAGAATTTTCGCTAA
>DYHU01000147.1:4238-9072 GCA_020724025.1 Syntrophorhabdus sp.
TATCAGAAAGATTGAAGGATTGTCAACCCTTCGGTCTCTCCCCTACCAGAGGTCAGAAAGCTTACTCAGGGTTGACCCTGAGCGGTCCCTTGTCTCTCCTATATTGAGCAGAATTTGGGTGAAGTCGAAGGGTCAAGAATTGACAAGAATTTTATAATTATGATAACCTTCTTCTGATGAATACAAAAGTCCATTTCATCCTCGCATTGATCATCCTTCTCGCCTTTTCAGCCGGATGTGGCGGGGAGAGGAAGAATTCAAAATCGGACTCTGGAAGGGATTTCAAAGCCATGCGCGAGAAAATGGTCGAAACACAGATTAAAGATCGTGGAGTAAAGGGAGAACGGGTGCTCTCTGCCATGCTCAAGGTAGAACGTCACCGCTTCGTCCCGAAAGAATATCAGTCCAAAGCCTATTCGGATCAACCTCTGCCCATCGGAGAAGGCCAGACCATCTCCCAGCCCTACATTGTGGCCCTGATGACGGAGTTATTGGATCTGAAGGGAGATGAAAAGGTCCTGGAGATTGGAACAGGGTCGGGGTATCAGGCCGCCATTCTGGCTGAACTGGTAAGGGAAGTTTACACCATTGAGATTATTGAATCCCTGGCCGCCTCTGCAAAAAATCTGCTCCTGGAACTGGGATATCGAAATATTCAGGTGAAAGCCGGCGATGGATACTTAGGATGGCCAGAGGCCGCCCCCTTCGATGCCATCCTTGTCACCTGTGCGCCTGACCACATTCCCAAACCTCTCCTGGAGCAGTTAAAGGAAGGGGGAAGATTGGTCCTCCCTGTGGGAACCCACTCTCAGGAATTAAAAAAGGTGGTTAAGAGATCCGGAAAGATCGAGACGACGGATGTCATCCCCGTCATCTTCGTCCCCATGACCGGCGAAGGCGTAAAGCAGAAGAAATGACTTTCACCTGACCCTCAAACTTCTTCTTGCGTTAGGACATGAGGGCCAATTTTAAATTCGTCCCCAAAACAGCGACCGCTACCCAGATGAAAAAAGAAGACGCTGTCTTTCCTCTCTCCCCGGATGAAACCCTGGATTCCTTCTTCGATGGAAAGTTAAAAATTCTCCAGAAAAAAGAGGGATACCGTTTTTCAATCGATGCGGTTCTGCTCGCCCAATTTGTCAAAATCCGAAGGGATGAAAAGGCCATTGATCTGGGGACAGGATGCGGAATTCTTCCTCTCTTGCTGTCACAGATAACAAAAGCCTGCTCCTTTGTCGGTGCGGAAATTCAGAAGGGGTTGGTTGAATGTGCGGTCAAGAATGTCATGTTAAACCATCTTGAAGACCGCATCTCCATTCTTCACCGGGATTTCAGAAAATTAAAGACCACTTTCCCTCCAGGTTCTTTCGATGTCGTTCTCTCCAATCCTCCCTATCGAAAATATCGGACCGGCAGAGTCAACCCCCTCCCTGAGAAGGCCATTGCACGACATGAAATAAAGGGAACCCTGGATGACCTTGCCTCCATCGCCTCCTATCTCCTGCCGCATAAGGGAAGGTTTTACCTCATCTTTCCCGCCTCGAGAACCGCTGACCTTTTGGTAGCCCTGAGAAAGACGAACCTGGAGCCAAAACGTTTTCAGTTCGTCCATCCCCGTATCGGGGAGAGAGCAAAGTTCCTCCTCGTCGAATCGATGAAATCGAGCGGCGTGGAGCTCAACATCATGCCTCCCTTGATCCTCCATCTGTAAACCCCAGTTAAAAATTCCAGCGGGGCATTATTTCTAACGGGGTAAATATTTTTTGACAATGGGCTATGAATAGGATAATTAATTTAAGAGATGAACGTTTTGAATACTTCCATTCCGAGAATCGAAGAGAATTCTCCCTTAGAAGAAATCCTCCAATGGGTCGGAGACGATCTGGAAAAGGTGGACCTCGAGTTCCGTAGGAACTTAAAGTCCAATGTCCCCATCATCGCTGCCATTGGAGAACATCTTCTCCTCAGCGGGGGCAAACGGCTCCGCCCTATCTTACTCCTGCTTTCAGCCAGGGCATGCGGTTACCGGGGAACGGCACACATCTCCATGGCCAGTTTGATCGAATTCATCCATACGGCCACGCTCCTTCATGACGATGTCGTGGACCGGGCCAAACTACGGAGGGGAATGGAATCGGCCAACGCCAAATGGGGAAATGAAGCCTGTGTCCTGGTAGGGGATTTCCTCTTTACAAAATGCTTCTCCCTGCTGGTGGAGAATGGAAATCGAAAAATTCTTCAGGCGATTGCCAGGGCCACCACCCTCATGGCAGAAGGAGAACTTGAGGAACTGATTAAAACCAATGACCTCTCTCTCTCGGAGGAGGGCTATTTCTCCATCATCGCCCGAAAGACAGCAGCGCTCTTTTCGGCCGCCACTCAGGTCGGCGCTATTCTTGGAGAAGCTCTGGAAGAGAAAGAGAGGGCCTTAACCGATTTTGGAATGGATCTCGGGATCGCTTTCCAGTTGATCGACGACAATCTCGACTACACATCCAGGGAAGAGGAATTCGGAAAGAAGATCGGCATCGACCTCCAGGATGGGAAGATCACGCTTCCCCTGATCTTTATCCTGAACCACTGCAGTGAGAAAGAGTCGGCCCTCATCCGTGAAGCCGTCCTATCCGATCCCATGACCAGGGAATCCTTCTTCCAGGTTATAAAGATAATTGAAAAGTACCGCGGTTTAACCTACACCTGGGAAAAGGCAAAAGAATATGTGGCGAGGGCAAAAGGACACCTCCGTCACCTTCCCGACTCAAAGGAGAAGGAGGCCCTTCTTTTATTGTCCGACTATGTGCTGGAGAGAAGGCTGTAATTAATTTCGGATTTTGGAATTCGGAATGCGGAATTTAAAAAAACTAAAGGAGTTAAAAGATGTCGAATGATCCCGGATTACTTCAGGTGAATGATAAGAATTTTGCTTCAGAGGTTCTCCAGTCCGGGGTTCCGGTGCTGGTCGATTTCTGGGCCACCTGGTGCGGGCCCTGTCGCGCCATCAGCCCGATCGTCGAAGAGCTGGCAAAGGAATTTTCGGGTAGGGTCAAAATAACCAAACTCAATGTGGATGAAAATCCGGCCACCCCCGGTCAGTATGGCGTGCGTGGGATCCCCACCCTCATCCTCTTTAAAGAAGGAAAGGTCCTCGATCAGATTGTCGGATCTGTTCCAAAGGCCAGGTTGAAGGCCATGATCGAAAAAGCCCTGTCATAAAGGAAATCAGGCGACCAGGAAATCAGGTGGCAGGATATCAGAAGTACCAGGATATCAGAGAAAATAAGAAATAAAATATCTTAGCCCGATGGTCTGATGTCCTGATATCCACTCCCTGATCGCCGGATATTCTGATAACCGACAGTCCTTGTTTCGAATCTCGTATCTGAAAGGTTGGATATCCTTGAAACGTCCTACTCTGCCATCGTTGTTGCTTCTCACCCTATGCCTGGGATCGCTCTTCATCCTTCCCCATTGCGCCAAAAAGCCAAAGGAACCTGCCTCTGCGCCTGACTTCACCCTCAAAACCATCGAAGGCCAGGAGATCGTCCTCTCCGGACTGAGAGGGAAGGTGGTCCTGCTCGATTTCTGGGCAACCTGGTGCGGACCCTGCAAGGAATCGATTCCCCATCTGATCCAGCTCTACAAGAATTACCAGGACAAGGGATTTGAATTGATCGGGATGAGCACGGATAAGGCAGGAGAGGTGGAGATGGTCCGCCGTTTTGTCAATTCGATGGATATCCCCTATCCCATCATCATGACTCCCGAGGAGGTGGCCAGAAATTACAAAATTACCGGCCTTCCCACCACCATTTTGATCGACAGGGAAGGCAAAGTCCGGGAGAAGATCGTGGGATTTAACAGCGCCATTGGCCAACAGATTGTAGCAAGGGTGGGGGAACTAACGTCGGGAAAACCCTAAACCCCGGCTACGCCGGGGAAATCCGAAGCCCGAAATCCAAAATTAATCCTTAAAGGGAATCAGGAAGCAGGATACCAGAAGTATCAGGACATCAGGGGTCACAGAAGATAAGAGTTTCTTAATCTGATACTCTGATTTCCTGATATCCACTTCCCGATAACCTGATATCCTGATAACCAGCAGACCTTGTTTTGAATTGATCCCTTCGGGATGCTTCGCCCGATATTCGGGTTTCGAATTTTATTGGAGCTACCTCTTTTTCTCTTCTTTAAACAACTGGAAATACCCCTCCATCAACTTCTGAGGATCTAAATTGAGCGCCTGCGCATAGGCCTTCAAGAATCCCTTTAAATAGACCATGGCAGGGAGATGCTCCAGGTCCTCCTCCTCAATCCGCTCCAGAGTTTTGATATTGATCTTCGTCTCAGCGGAGATGGTTTTGAGATCGATTCCCAGTCTCTCACGGATCCGCTTCAGTGACCTTCCCCGATAGGTCATTTCCCCGATCTCGAGCGAAAGATCCGTAAAAGAAAGGCCGCCTTTTATCTCCGATGACTTTACAGGTTTCTCCGTCTGTTTTTCTCTTGGAGATCGTTCGATCAGATGGGAGTGAGATTGGTCATAGCTCCTCCGCAATGCCTCATCCATCAGAATACGATAAGCCTCTTCAATCGCCGCCTGTATCTCCCTCATCTCCTCTTCCGAGAAGAGGGAGTAGATCGCCAGAGAATCGGAATGAAAGGTCTCCTTCCCATGATCATAAGCCTGCTGGATTTCTTTTACGGTGGCATCGGGGCTCACCTCCAGAATTTCATAATGAGTCTGCTCTTCGATCCGTTTCATTTAATCCTCATCTAAATTGAGCGATTTTTCATTATTAATTACATCAAAGATACTGGATTCCTGCTTCCGCAG
>DYHU01000619.1 GCA_020724025.1 Syntrophorhabdus sp.
GCTGAGCTTGTCCTCACACCCGGGGCAGAGGGGATGTCAGGAGCCATCTTTAAGGCAGAAGAACTGACCAGCCAGACTCCCAGTGCCTGGATGCCCCAGCAGTTTAAAAATCCCGCCAACCCGGAGATCCACAAAGAGACGACCGCGGAAGAGATCTGGCGGGATACGGATGGCAGGGTGGATATATTTATCGGTGGTGTTGGCACCGGAGGGACGATTACAGGTGTTGCTGAAGTGATTAAAACCAGAAAGCCCGGATTCAAAGCCATCGCGGTTGAACCGAAAGCTTCTCCGGTACTTTCCGGTGGTAGACCCGGTCCCCATAAGATACAGGGGATTGGTGCAGGGTTTATTCCGGGTATCCTCAATACGAAGATTATTGATGAGGTTATCCAGGTTTCCAATGAGGATGCCTTTTTGACCTCACAGAAGCTCGCCAGAGAAGAGGGGATCCTTTGCGGAATCTCCTCCGGCGCTGCCCTATGGGCTGCGCTTGAAGTTTCAAAGAGACCGGAGAACAAGGGGAAACAGATCGTGGTGGTCCTGCCCGACACAGGGGAACGCTATCTCAGCACTCCTCTTGCCGACATTCCGCAAGGAGGACTGTAACTCAGCCCTTTAGGGCTGATGAGGCTTGTAACTCAACCCTTCAGGGTTGATACTCATTGAGTTACAGATTGAAGGCTACGATGGTAAAAAGATTTCTATCTGTCCTGATATTTCTCATTATGTGTTCGGGAATGGCTTTGGCCAATGGTGAGCATCCCAAGACCCTGAAACAGGAGACCGACCCAAAGGCATTTAAGATCTTAAAAGAGCAATCGATTGACCCAAAAACAGGGTTGCCCAAAACACTCGATCCACACCATTTCAAAGGAAAGGCAAAGCAAGCCTATCAGATTGCCAAAGACATCCCGGAAGTTCTCGCCCAGATGCCCTGTTTCTGCGATTGTGATGTTTTTGGCCATGAAAATCTTCTGGACTGCTTCATTGATCAGCACGGTGCAGGGTGAGGGATATGCCAGGAGGAGGCCCTCCTGACCAAAAGACTCTATGATAAGAAAATCCCCATCGAAAAGATCCGGGAGGAGATCATCAAAAAGTTCAAATATCAAAATCCAAATGTCAAATGAATGTCAAAGTTCAAAAGAAAATTTGATATTTGGGATTTGGAATTGATTTGACATTTGAACTTTGATATTTGGAATTCTATATTCAGGGAGGTAAGCAATGATTTCAAGAAACATATCGAAACGGCTTTTGATCGGAGTCCTATGGCTTCTTTTCGGCCTATTCAGCACAGAAGTGGCCTTTTCCATCACCGAGGACGAAAAGAATAATATTGCCGTCTATGAGAAGG
>DYHU01000620.1 GCA_020724025.1 Syntrophorhabdus sp.
GTATTCCGGTAGGAAGCTCTACAATCAATATGCATTATGGAAATACTGCGGCAAGTGCCGTGTCAAATGGAAGTAATACATTTACTTTCTTTGATGATTTCTCAACTAACACTATTGGTAGTAAATGGCAAGTTCAAACTGCTGAGACAGCTGTTCAAGATACACCTACATCTTATGTTTCAATTGTTGATGGCCACGCAAAATTAGATAGCGTTGATTGGGAGGTTCTTGTCTCAAAATCTGCTACATTTTCAAGACCATTCATTGCTGAAACAAAGGTAAAAGCCGATAGTTTTGGGGTTTATGCGATGAGTTTACTGTTCTATGATAAAGCAACAAGTATTAACACCTATGCAGAACATGCCTTTGTAGATTCAGATAGTATTAACCTTAGACACTGTGAAGCTACACGTACAGGTTATCAAGGTACTGCTTTCAGCTGGGTAGCTGGAATTTACTATATAATCTCGTTAGAACTGACGTCTACCCAAGTAATCTCCAAAGCATACCAGGCTAACAGAACCTACATTGGAGAATACCAATTAGCAAATACAGTCAATGATAATAAAAATCTTGGATTAGATCAGTGGGTTGGGGGAACCTCTGGGACCTGGGCATACTTTGATTGGGTTTCAGTCCGTAAATACGCCTCCTCTGAGCCAAGCTCAAGCTTTGGTAGTCAGGCCAACTCTAGGCTTAACATCGCAGGTAACCTTACTAACTCAGCAGGTAGCTTTGATGCTAATGGAGCTGGAGTAACCATAAATGGCAATACTAACATAAGTGGTGGAGTGTTTAAGACTGGCACTGGCATAATTACCTTTGGAGATGCAGCTTTAGATAGTGTAATTATCTCAGCTGGTGAACTACAAATACAATCAGACAATACCCTTACTAAAATAATCAAGAATGCAGGAACTTGGACTAATTCCGGTGGAACCATTATTTATAATGCAGCCACCTCTGTGAATACAAGTCTTCTCTCAAGTATCTCACCTTATAATAACCTTGTGATTAACTCGGTTGGCTCAACCTATACCTTAGGTGGCGCGATTACTGTTAATGGTAACTTTTCCCAATCAGCAGGCACCTTTACTGGTGGCACAGCTAATATCACAGTCTCAGGTAATTTTTCTCTTTCAGGAGGTGTATTCACTTCAACCTCAGGAACACTCTCTATTGCCGGTAACTGGTCTCATACTGATGGAACCTTTAATCACAATAATGGAACTGTTGATTTTACTAAGGCAAGTGGAACCCAGACCTTAGGTTTTCGTATAGAGCCTTTTTATAACCTTACACATTCAGGAGCAGGGACGCTAATCTTATCTCCTTATTGGAGTTATCAAAGACCAATTC
>DYHU01000621.1 GCA_020724025.1 Syntrophorhabdus sp.
GAGGAACTTCTCAAAAATGTTTCCATATTCGGCATCTCCCGCTCCCGTCGAAAGGGGAACGTTTACCGTAAATCCCAACCCCTTTCCCTTTCCCATTTCTTTGGCTGACCCTGTCCCCGGATAGAAGAAACCGTAACGATGGGTGGAGAAGTAGAGGACCCGCGGATCTTCATAGAATGAGTTCTGAGTTCCATTTCCGTGATGGACATCCCAGTCGACGATCAGAACCCTCTCCAGAGAGAAATTCTTGATCGCATAATGTGCGCCGATGGCCACATTGTTGAAGAGGCAGAACCCCATGGCCCTGTCTCTTTCCGCATGATGGCCTGGAGGCCTCACCAGGGCAAAACCATTATTCAGTCTTCCCTCGATCACCTCCTTGATCAACCCTAACAGGCCCCCGGCAGCGAGAAGGGCTGTGTCATACGATCTGGCACAGGTGGAGGTATCCATATCGAGCCGGTAGTAGGCCTTTCCTGCGGTTTGCGCCACCTGGTCGATGTAAGCAGGAGCGTGGATCAATTCCAGCTCCTCTCGGGTGGCCGGACGTGATTTCACCTCTTCGAGGAAGCCTTTCATCTCCGGTTCCTCGAGCATCTTATAGATGACCCTTAATCGCTCCGGACTCTCCGGATGGCCGACATCCATCACATGCTCCAAGTACCGATCATCTTTCACAATCCCTGTCCGGTTCATCTCTTCTCCTCTCTCGCCAGATTTACCATATCGGGCGAGCATCTTTGGTCTCTTTTATAACAAGGGGTTTTAGTTGAACACGAAGCGGAGTTTCCCCTTCTTCTTTTAATTGAATCTCGGTTTCCCAATTTCGGTATCCCGATAAGGTCAACCTGACATGATGCTTCCCAACAGGGAGTTCCAGCGTTATTGGAGCATTTCCTTTAAGGATACCGTTCACAAAGACCTGGGCTCCATTCGGTGTGCTCTCGACCTTAAGAAGAGGAAGAGTCACCTTCTCCATTTTTTGTTCAATTTTCTGGGCAGGCTCCATCTTCGGAACGACGGCCTGATCTCTCTCCTTCGGGAGGATGAAATGGTAGAGAAGTATTCCCAAAACAAGAATGGCTATTCCTGCCGGAATGAAGAGCGCATACCGGGGTCTCTTTTTAACCATCGAAGGGATCACTGCGGCAGGGTCCAATTCCTTGAGCATATTTCTTAAAGCCTCGGCAAGGTTCCTGCCTCGATCGAAGCGCTCTTCCGGTTTTTTATGGAGGCATTTCATGATGATCTGAGAAAAGCCCACGGAAATGGCTGGATTGATCTGAACGGGTTCGACCGGAGCGTCCTGAGTAATTGAATGAAAGAGGGCCGCCATGTTATCGCCTTTAAAAGGCCT
>DYHU01000622.1 GCA_020724025.1 Syntrophorhabdus sp.
AAGAAGGATGGGAGGTTTTGACTGAAAAATTCAGTCAGACAAAAAAGGCCTGTCAGGAGTGTTTGGGCAACACCCCTGTAGGCCAGGCCCCTATCTCTTCCTTCAATTAACATTTAAATCTCTGGAAACAAAATCGAAAGAGATTCTCCCTCTTTCTTCCGGTCAAATTGGAAGGTAAGTTCAATTCGGTCGTTTCTTAGGCCTAAGGAGACTGGAACCTCTCTTTGATCCTCATCAATATGGGTGATGGATCGGGCGATGGAGATGATTTTATCTGCGACCTGAGTACTTGGTGGGGGGAGCTGATATTGACCACGGGATTCGATTGTAAATATCACCCTGCCATCTTTTGACCGCTGAATGGTAACCTTCTTTGCCTTTTCACTCACCCCATAAAAGATCGAAAGACCAAGAAATTTAAGGGGTAATTCATCCAGGTCTCCACTGGGATCCCCTGAAATTCCCTTTGCAGCCTTTTCTAATTCCTTTTTGGGGTCGGTTTCCATATAACAATCACAGAATTCCTGTAACCGTTGATGGTAATTCCTATCGACTTTGATCATTTTTCACCTCCTTTCCATTACCTTAATCAAAAGGTAATTATCCAGGGTACCAAATTCAAGAGGAAATTTTTGACCCAAGTCAATGAAGATTCTTTAATGATTTGTTATAAATAGATCAAAGATTTGAAGAAAGGGGAAGAATAATGGCCACGAAAATTGATCGAAACATGACGGTAAAGGAGGTCTTAGACCGATTTCCGGAGACGGCAAAAGTTTTCCAGAAGCATAACCTTCTCATTGTGGGGAAATCGTGCGGTCCCCATGAACCCATGGCTTTTTTCACAAAAGCTCATGGGGTGGATTACGAGCAGTTTGCCCAGGAGCTCGAGGTTGCGATTTCTGAAAAGCCAGATAGGATTGAAGCGATTGAAATCGATCCCTCTCTGATTGGGGATACGATTTATCAGAAGTTTGTTAAAACCGCCCTCATCGTTTCAGTTACTACAGGATGCTTATACGGCGCCATCAAGCTCTTACAGGTGGGATTAGGAGGTTCCTTCGATATCCTGTCGAAAAGGGCAATTCAAATGCATGGTTCCAGCCAACTCGTTGGATGGGTGGGGCTCTATATCATGGGCTTCTTTTACTTCATTCTCCCCAGATTGAAAGGGACGACCCTGGCAGGAAGGAGATGGGCCAATCTCAGTTTTTATTTTGTTCTGACGGGATTAATCATCCGCGCCCTTTTCTACTATGTTGAAGAATCAAATACTCCTCTTTATCCCTTCATCGCAGGTCTTCTGGACACAGGAGCAGCCGCCCTCTTTCTTGGGGTGTGTTTGAAGACCC
>DYHU01000623.1 GCA_020724025.1 Syntrophorhabdus sp.
AAGCAGAGCGTTTTCCCCTCCACCCATAACCGCCCCTTCCTTCTCGTCCCTTTGAATGGGAGCCCTCCGTAGTAGTAAGCATTGCAAGGCTTGAGGAGCATGTTCTAAAATATAGCATTGATATCTTTCCTTATCAATAGATGAAATCTGTGGTATGTAAGATGCACTAACCTTCACCATTGTTAATTGAAGATATTTATCAACGGAATGAGGATGAAACATTCTTTGGTTATCGTTTCAAAAGGAAAAAACCCATACCTCACCACGATGGCCGCCCTCCGGAGTTTGGCACTCCCGAATCTGATGGGAAAAAAGATCCTTATCAAGCCCAATGCCGCCCGATTGGCATCTCCAGGGGATGGGATCACCACACATCCTCTGGTGGTTGCAGCAACGATCGACCTTCTGAGAGAAAAAGGAGCAAAAGAGGTCGTGATCGGAGAAGGCTGTATTTTTGGTGTGGATGCCCAAGAGGCTTTCGAAAAAACAGGGCTGAAAGTGGTTTCGCAAAAGACTGGTGCAAAACTGATTGACCTGGATCAATACGACCCGATAGAAAGAACAATTCCTGATGGGAAACTTCTGAAAAAGGTCAAAATCTCTTCCGCCTTGACCGAGTTCGATTGGGTCATCTCCATCCCTGTGATGAAAACACATATGCATACTCAGGTCACCCTGAGCATCAAAAATATGAAAGGTTTGCTCTGGCGAAGGGAAAAGGCAAAACTTCATCATCTACGTTCTGATAAAAGGATTACCGGGGATAACAAAGGATTGGATGTTGCGATCTCAGAGATGGCCACGCTTCTCATCCCCCATCTTGTGATCATCGATGGAACGGTCGGGATGGAAGGAATGGGACCGGCTTATGGAAAACCGAAAGAGATGGGGATTGTTCTGGTCAGTCATAATGGACTCTCTGCGGATGCAGTGGCCACACGCTTAATGGGCTTTCAGCCTGAAAGCATCCCCCATCTCAGGCTCTCCTCTGAAAAAGGACTCGGAGAGATCGACCTTCGAAAAATAGTTATCGAACCGAAGGACTATCTGAAATGGGAGAATCCTTTCGAACCCCCTCCTTCCAGCCTCTCCATTCCCTTCCCCGATGTGACGGTCTATGACGAAGGGTCTTGCAGCGCTTGCCTTTCAACCCTTCTGGTCTTTCTTCGAGAGTATCATTCGCAACTCGATGGCTATTATCTAAAGGATAAAAATATCCATATTGGGATCGGTAAAAATTTGAAAGCCTGTCCGAAGGGAACCATCCTGATCGGAAACTGCACCATGAGGATTAAAAGAAGAGGGATATGGGTGCGAGGATGCCCGCCCGTATCCTCCCAGATCATGAAGAC
>DYHU01000148.1 GCA_020724025.1 Syntrophorhabdus sp.
AGGGGGGAGGGTGAGGGAGGGGGTGATCATTGCCCATTGAGTTTTTCTATGGAAAAGGGTCTCATCCAGGTTTATACGGGAAATGGAAAAGGGAAAACGACGGCGGCTCTGGGATTAGCCCTCAGGGCAGTGGGCCATGGGCTGAAGGTGTTGATCGTTCAGTTTATGAAAGGCAATACCGAATATGGCGAATTTGAAGCAGCCCGGAAACTTTCCCCCTATCTGACGATCAAGCCCTATGGTCGCAAAGTCTTTATTTCTGAAACTAACCCTGATGCCATCGATATTCAACTGGCCCTGGAAGGATTTTCCATAGCCAAAACAGCCATTGAGAATAAAGAATTTGACATTGTGATCTTAGATGAGATCAACCTCGCTGTGGATTACGGTCTGATTCCTTTATCCGATCTTATTCAACTGATCGATTCCAAACCGGCCACAGTGGAACTTATCCTCACCGGAAGAAATGCAAAACCAGAGATTATAGAGAAGGCTGATCTGGTGACAGAGATGATGGATCGAAAGCATTACTCCAATAAAGGCGTCCCGGCCCGAAAGGGCATTGAAATGTAAACCCAATCGTAAAGCACAAATTTAGTCCCGCGCTTCGCGGGAAAAAATTAGCAATGAGAAAATCTTTTTAAAATGCTAATTTTGTAATGATCACTTTGCATTGCTAATTGATCTTTTGACAAAGGGGGGATTCCAGATGTTCAAAGAGGATCAACTCAAAGAGGTCCAGCAGGAGAAGAAGAAATGGGTGGACGACCTGTCTAAATTTCTCTCCGAAACCCCTGAACGTCTGCCCCGCTTCACCACCGTCTCAGATCTGGAGATCAAAGGTCTTTATACTCCCGAGGATATAAAGGGTTTGGATTACTCCAGAGATGTGGGCTTTCCTGGAGTCTATCCCTTCACGCGGGGCGTTCAGCCCTCCATGTACCGGGGGAGGCTCTGGACGATGCGTATGTTTTCCGGTCTGGGAGGTCCGGAAGAGACCAACCAGCGTTTTCATTATCTGCTCAATCATGGCGAGACAGGACTTTCCATCGCCTTTCATTACCCCACCTTGATGGGCTATGACAGTGACTCTCCCAATGCCAGAGGTGAGGTCGGAAAATGCGGGGTGGCAATCGACACCCTCAAAGATATGGAGATTCTCTTTGAAGGTATCCCCCTCGACAAGGTGACCACCTCAATGACGATCAATCCTCCGGCCTCAATCCTGCTGGCAATGTATATCGTTTTGGCAGAGAAACAGGGCGTGAGCAAGAAAGAGATCGGTGGAACGATCCAGAACGACATGCTGAAGGAATTCATCGCGCAGAAGACCTTCATGCTTCCCCCCAAGCCCTCCCTTAGGATTATTGTGGACACCATCGAATACTGCACTAAAGAAGTTCCCCGATGGAATACGATCAGCATCAGCGGCTATCACATCCGTGAGGCCGGGTCTACGGCGGTTCAGGAGCTGGCCTTCACCCTGGCCGACGGGATCGCCTATGTGGAAGCGGCCATGGAGAAGGGTCTCGATGTGGACGATTTTGCGCCGAGGCTCTCCTTCTTTTTCGACTCCCATATCGACTTTTTCGAGGAGATTGCAAAATACAGGGCAGCTCGAAGAATCTGGGCTAAGGTCATGAGGGAGCGTTTCATGGCAAAGAAGCCCCGCTCTTGGATGCTCCGGTTTCATACCCAGACCGCAGGCTGTTCCTTAACCGCCCAGCAACCTTTTAACAATGTGGTTCGCACGGCTTATGAAGCGCTGGCCGCGGTGCTGGGGGGAACCAATTCACTCCACACCAATTCTCTGGATGAAACCTATGCCATTCCCACTGAGGAGGCGGTGACGATTGCCCTGAGGACACAGCAAATCCTGGCGGAAGAAACAGGTGTGACCAACACGATCGATCCCCTTGCAGGGTCCTATTTTGTGGAAGCCCTGACCAATGAGATGGAAGAAAAAGCCTGGGACTACATCCAGAAGATCGATGAGATGGGAGGAATGGTGAAAGCGATCGAGAGGGGCTATCCACAGATGGAGATCGCAGAAGCCGCCTATCGGTTTCAGAGACAGATCGATGCCGACGAGAAGGTGATCGTCGGGGTGAATAAGTATGTGACCGATCACCCGCCCATTACGATATGGAGGATGAGACCTGAAATCGAAGAGAGGCAGTTAAAAAGGCTCCAGGAGGTCAAGAGAACAAGAAACAATCCGAAAGTGAAGGAATGTCTCGGGGAGATCCGGAAAACCTCTCTCGATGGAAGAAATCTGATGCCTCACATCATCAATGCGGTCAGGGAATATACAACGATCCAGGAGATTTGTGATGTGTGGCGGGAGGTCTTCGGTCGCTATACGGATCCGGGATATTTTTAGATTTCGGAATGTAGATTGCGGATTGCGGAATAAAGATTCTGAAACTTTTAGATATTATGGTTGCCATTCCGAATTCCGAAATCCAAAATCCGCAATTCAATAGCGGAGGAGAGCATGGAGCGGAAGATACGAATCCTGATCGCCAAACCGGGTTTAGATGGACATGACCGCGGAGCTAAAATCATTGCGAGGGGGTTTCGCGATGCGGGGTTTGAGGTGATCTATACCGGCCTCCATCAGACACCGGAGCAGATTGTGGCCGCCGCCATTCAGGAAGACGTGGATGGCATTGGACTGTCCATCCTCTCAGGAGCCCATGACTATATCTTTCCCCAGGTCATCCAGTTGCTCCGTGAGAAAGGAGCAAACGATATCGTCGTCTTTGGAGGAGGAATCATTCCCGAAGAGGACATCCTCGTTCTGAAAGAGAGTGGCGTGAAGGCTCTATTTGTGCCGGGAACGCCCATCGAAGAAGCCGTGAAGTGGGTCCGGGAGAACATTAAACCGAGAAAATAAATGATAGTCTCGTAGTCTTATAGTCAAATAGTCTTATAGTCTTTCACTATCCGACCAACAGACTAATCGACTATGCGACTGGACTAATGACTCCGAACTTAATAGGAAGGGGGGTGAAGGCGTTAAAATTATCAATGATCAATTAACAATTAGCAACTATCAATTTTCAATTATTTACACGAATCACGAGTCACGATTCACTATTCACCAATGAGAAAGGAGGGAATAATAGTATGTCAAAACGAGTTGCGATTATCGGAATAGGGACAACAGGATTTCGTGCCACCACGCCTGATGTCTCCTATCGGGAGTTGACCTATGAGGCGGCGATGAAGGCCTATCTCGATGCTGGCGTTGAACCAAAGGATATCGATTCTTTTGTTGCCACCTCTGAAGACTTCCTCGAAGGTTACAGCATCTCAGATGAATACTCACCCGATCAATTAGGGGCAGTTCTCAGACCCATCTACACTGTTCCGGGTGATTTTATTCATTCCTTAGCATCAGCCTACATGATGATCCTTTCCGGCATCGGTCCTATATCCGCCGTTCAGGGACTGAGCAAAGCTTCTAACATGTTGACCCTATCGGAAATGGTGACCTTTGCAATGGATCCCATCTATAATCGGCCATTGAAAGAAAGCCCTCATGCTGTGGCAGGGATGGAGATGGCGAGGTTCATGTATGAAACAAGCACAACAAGGGAACAATGTGCAAAGGTCGTGGTCAAGAACAAAAAGAATGCTTTGAACAATCCCTATGCCGGACATAGCGTTCTGATTGACACAGACAATGTTCTCAATTCCGAAGTCATCTCTTATCCATTAACCCAGATGGACATCAGCCCGCATTCCGATGGGGCAGTGGTAGTTGTCCTGGCAGAAGAAGAGACGGCAAAAACTCTCTGTGATAAACCCATCTGGATCAGGGGAATCGGATGGTGCTCGGACACACCAGGTCTTGAAACTCGAAATTGGGGAGAAGCCATCTATGCGCAAATGGCAGCGGAAATGGCTTACAAGATGGCAGGGATTCGTTATCCGAGAAAAGAGATAAACTTCGCTGAGATCAACGACGAATTCTCTTACAAAGAACTCCAGCATCTTGAAGCCATGAGAATCTGCAAAAAAGGAGAGTCCGGCCCTCTGACAGAAATCGGAGGAACGGAGATCACTGGAGAATTTCCTGTCAATCCCTCTGGAGGTTGCCTCGGAGTGGGAAATCTATATGAACTCAATGGCGGGCATAAAGTCTTTGAAGTGGTCCAGCAATTGAGGGGGGAAGCAGGGAAGAATCAACTTAAAAATGTGACCACAGGACTGGCTCAAAGTTGGAGAGGCATTCCGACAACTACGGGAACTGTGGTGATTCTGGGTAATTAAAAGGAGGTGAAAAGGATGAGAAGAGTAGCCGTTATTGGAGCAGGTCTGACAAAATTTTATCGCAATACGATGGAAACGCCCAAAGAACTGGCCTATGAAGCTACTAAAATGGCGTTAGATTCCTGTGGGTTGAAGCTTTCAGATATCGATTGTGTTGTCCACGGAACAGCGCCCGATGCCTTCGATGGTATTCATATGAAAGGGGAATATCTCTCGGATGGTTCAGGGGCCTATCGAAAACCCTATATGAGGCATTATGTAGGTGGTGGCACAGGCGTTCTTTCACCGGTCCACGGTTGGTTTCATGTGGCCTCGGGAATGTTCGACACCTGCCTGGTAGTCGCAGAGGAAAAAATGTCTTCTGCCTATCCGCACCCAGCGGGTGCGTTTCTGACGATCTTTGATCATACCACAGAACAACCCCTCTACCCCACCCTCATCTGGATCTTTGCTATCGAGATGAATCGTTTTATGACCACCCATGGTTATAAGAAAGAGGACATTGCATTGGTGGCTGTCAAAAACAAGAAGAATGCAATGGATCATCCCTCTGCCCAATTACCCGCTGAAATCACAGTCCAGGATGTTCTCAACTCCGAGATCATGGCATGGCCGGTTAATCGCCTCGACATCAGCCCCACAAGTGATGGTGCGGCTTGCATGGTATTGGCCGCCGAACATGTGGCTCGCCGGGTGACTGAAAAACCAATCTGGATTGACGGAGTGGGTTGGGCATTGGATACGGCCTACTGGACCACACGGGATCTCTACTATCCGGACTATCTTGAAGTCGCAGCCCGCCAGGCCTATAAGATGGCAGGGATTAAAGAACCTTCCAAAGAAATACATGTGGCTGAACCCTATGATCCGTTTACCTACAAAGAACTCCACCATATCGAAGGATTGATGCTTGCGCCCAGAGGGAAATCAGTCCAGATGCTGGTGGATGGGCATTTCAACAGAAATGGAAACCTGCCTACTTCTCCTTCAGGAGGGCTTTTGGGAGTTGGTAATCCCATTGCAGCAGCCGGCTTGATGAAGATAATAGAAATATATCTTCAACTGAAAGGAGAAGCAGGTAAGCGTCAAATCCCGGGGAATCCAACTTGTGGTGTCGCCAATGCCTGGGGGGATTTGATGCAGGTGGGAACCGTGACCGTTCTGAGAAAGTAATAACTTCTTAAATAAGGAGGTGAGAATATGGCGATTACAGAAAAGGAAGTATTGAAAACCTCTACCAAACTGAGTGCGGAGGAAATCCAGAAAGGAAAGGTCCTTTCTGTAAAATGGACGCCTAAATTAAAATATGCGTGGGACAATGGCCCGGCCATCGGTCGATACCTGGCAGAACTGAAAAATGGGAAGATCGTTGCCAAGAAATGTGATAAATGTCATCGCATCATGATCCCGCCCAGAATGTTCTGTGAACTCTGCTGGGTTCCAACCGGTGAATGGGTCTATGTCAAAGATACGGGAATCGTCAACACCTGGGTGGTCAGTTATGTGGACTGGAAAGCCGGCCGCCTCGATATCAAAGGCGGAGTGAGACCCTTCACCCCGGCAGTGATTGAAATTGACGGGGCCTCTAAGGGGATGGGCATCCTCCATCATCTGAATGAGGTCGATCCCTGGAAGATCCACCGCGGGATGAAAGTAAAGGCGGTCTGGAAACCGCCCGAAGAAAGAACCGGATCGATTACCGATATTAAGTATTTTAAACCCATGAAATAAGTTTGAGGCTCAAGGCTGAAGGCTGGAGGCAAAAGAACTTGCCTCTTCCCTCAAACCTCAAACCTCTAACAATTTAAGGAGGTGAGAATATGGCATTGATCGAGCGATATCAGAAGACGACGGACATCGGTTACTGGGAAGGCCAGATACCAATGAGTTATATCTATACCGTTGGAAGGTCAGGCGAGAAGTTTTTCAGGGAGATCATGAACGGAAAGATTTTCGGCGCAAAATGTGATGCCTGCAACATTACCTATGTCCCGGCCAAAATATTTTGCGAAAAGTGTTTTGCCAGGTTGGAGGACAACTACCTGGATGTCGGAACCAAAGGAACTGTTTATACCTTTACGCAATGCCACGAGACCTACGAAGGAATAAGGAAAGAAAAACCATCCATGGTCGCCGTGATTCAAATCGATGGGACCCAGGGTTTCCTTGTTCACTGGCTCGGAGAAGTCGATTTTGAAAAGGTTTATATTGGGATGCCCGTGGAGGGAGTCTTCAAACCCAAAAAGGACCGAGAGGGAAGTATTTTAGATATTAAGTATTTTAAACCGACCAAGTAATAATTAGCATAGCACGTGTCACCCCCTCCCCTACCCTCCCCCCTCTGAGGGGGAGGGAGAGGGTGGGTGGTATGGGAGGTTCGTATGCCACTCGATTTTGATTTGAACGATGAGCAGCAGATGCTTCGTAAGATGGTCCGGAACTTCGCCGAGAAGGAGATCGCTCCCATTGCCCAGGAACTGGATGACAAAGAAGAGTTCTCCTACACATTGACGAAACGGATGGGAGACCTTGGCCTTTTTGGACCCTTTGTTAACGAAGAATATGGCGGAAGCAACGTGGGTTATGTCTCATATATCATTTCCGTGGAAGAACTTGCGCGAATTGATGGATCTCAGGCGGCTACGTTGGCCGCTGGAAACTCCCTGGGGATCTCGCCTATTTACTACTACGGGAATGAAGAGCAGAAACAGAAATGGCTTCCTGACCTCTGCTCAGGAAAGGCGCTTTCCTCTTTCGGCCTGACCGAACCGAATGCGGGTTCGGATGCGGGAGCCTCTAAAACAAACGCAGTTTTAGAAGGAAACCATTGGGTGATCAATGGTTCAAAAATCTTCATCACCAATTCCACCACCGATATGAGCAGGGTCTGTGTGGTCCAGGCGGTGACTGGGAAATCTCAAACGGGAAAGAATGAGCTCTCTTGCATTCTGGTGCCCAATGGGACCCCGGGATTTACTACTAAGGCAATGCATGGGAAGATGGTCTGGAGGTCCTCCAATACAGGGGAGCTCTATTTCACCGACTGCAAAGTTCCCAAAGAGAATCTTCTTGGACGGCGGGGAGATGGGTTTCATCAAATGCTCGCCACCCTCGATGGGGGGAGGCTCAGCATCGCTGCCATGGGCTTGGGAGGCGCTCAGGGCGCTTTTGAATTGGCCCTTAAATATGCGAGCGAACGGGAGCAATTCGGAAGACCGATCGGAACGTTCCAGGTCAATGCCTTTAAGCTGGCGGACATGGCCACGGAGATTGAACTGGCGAGGCTACTGCTCTATAAGGCCTGCTGGCTGTGTGAGCAACATCGCTCCTTCTCAAAGGAATCGGCGATGGCAAAAATGTTCTGTTCCGAGATGTACCATCGAGTGGCCAACCAGGCCGTCCAGCTCCATGGCGGATATGGTCTGATGAAGGAATATGCCGTCGAGCGCCATTATCGAAACCAAAAACTTCTGGATATCGGCGAGGGGACATCAGAGGTTCAACGGATCGTCATCGCCCGCCACATCGGCGTCCCGGGAAGAGCCCTATAAAAACATGAGTTATGAGTTATCAATTTAAATCCTTAACTCTAAACTCTTTGCTTATAATTCATAATTCTCAATTCTAAACTCTCAATTTAAGGTTGCTTCTTCTATCCAATTCTGATAATTTATTGAAACGATGAGTCTCGCCAAGCGCATACTTGAGGGTGATATTCGGGCGGCCTCCAGGCTGATGAGGGATATCGATGACCGAATCCCCTCCGCCATGGATGCCTTAAAAGAGCTGTATCCAAAAACAGGGAAAGCTTACATCATCGGAATTACGGGGCCACCCGGTTCTGGAAAATCGACCATGGTCGATAAGATGGTCGATATCTTCCGTAAGGAAGGAAAGAGCGTCGGGATCGTGGCTGTCGATCCCACCAGCCCCTTTACTGGAGGAGCGATCCTGGGGGATCGGATCCGGATGCAGCGCCATGCCACAGACGAAGGCGTCTTTATCCGTTCCCTGGCAACGCGGGGATGCCTTGGAGGACTCTCACGCTCAACCCAGGATATCGTCAATGTGATGGATGCCATGGGAAAAGACATTATCCTGGTTGAAACCGTTGGCGTGGGTCAGGATGAGGTGGAGATTGTCAATACTGCCCATACCTCCATCGTCGTTCTCATCCCGGGGATGGGAGATGACATCCAGGCGATCAAAGCAGGAATCATCGAGATCGGAGACCTTTTCGTTATCAATAAATGTGAACGTGAGGGAACGGAGAAGGTGGAACGGGACCTCCGGATGGTTCTCGAAATGGGTCGGAAGAGAGAAGACGCCTGGGAACCCCCCATCTTTAAAACCGAAGCCATCCTGGGAAAAGGAATTTTCGAACTGGTCTATGGCATCTACCGCCACAAACAGGCGCTGGAGCAAAGCCAAACCCTGGAAAAGAAGCTGAGGGAAAGGGCAAAGGCCACTTTTCTCGAAGTCCTTGAAACAGAGGTCATGTCTCACTTTATCCAGAAAATGGAGAAGGACGGAGGATGGGAAAGTATTCTCGATGACCTGATGAAACGACGCACCGATCCCTATTCCCTGGCCGCAAAAATGATGGCCGAAGAACTTAAGAATCATTGAATATTACCCCTCACTCCATCCCTCTCCCCTGGGGGGAGCTGACCGTGTCCCATAAGTCAGGTGGCTGGGCACAAGGAAGGGGGCATGACCG
>DYHU01000624.1 GCA_020724025.1 Syntrophorhabdus sp.
CCCTAATTACTTATAGACATTGACAAAGACTACAAATTTTGTAATAGTTAGGTCACTTTTTTTAGATCATTGAAAAGGAGGATGAGGTTATGAAAAGAGTCATTTTTTCAAGTATTATGTTATTGGCGTTCCTTATCTGTTTTCCTATTGGCTCTCAAGCCCAGCTTAAACCTGGCGACCCGATTATTATCGGAGTTCCCACCTTTTTGGGGTCCCTTGAAGGGGGAGAGAGTCTGAAAGCCGTGACAATGGCTGCCGAGGAGATCAATGCCAAAGGAGGTGTTACGATCAAAGGGGCGAAACATCCGATTAAGATCGAGGCGAGCGAGATCAGGGATGGAGCACCCGGAGTTCCTGTTCCCGAAGCCCTTCTTGGAATTGAAAAGACCATCTTAGAAAAAAAGGTTCATGCTATCGTCGTAGGCCCATTCCGGTCTGAAGCTTTGTTGGCATCCATGGATCTGATTGCCAAGTACAAGGTGCCTATGCTGGGTACGGTGGCCATGACCCCAGCATCCGAGGCAAAGATCATAGAGAATCCTGAGAAATATAAACATGTTTTCAGAACGTGTTTGACCTCGAGATACTTTGTCAATCTTTTAACAGGGGTAATGAACCAGTTAAAGCAGGAGTTCGGGTTTAAGAAAGCCTATTTGATGAATCAGGATGTCTTATGGGCAAGAGGAACCACGGCCGGTTTAAAGGGATGGTATGAGAAGTCAGGTTGGGAGGTCACAGGCCATGACGAGTTTCCCACAGGCGCATCCGATTTTTCATCAGCATTGATGAAAGCAAAAGCAAAAGACGCGCAGCTCCTGTTTACCTGTTTCGATATGCCGCAGAGCGGCATTCTGGTCAAACAATATAAGAGCATCAAGGTTCCTGCCCTGATGGCAGGATTCATCTCTCCAATGGCTGGCGAGGTGGCATGGAAGAGTTTTGATGGCCAGATCGGGGGATTGCTGAATGCCATTTTTGAATTGGGCAATATTCCTTCAGCGAAATATCCACCCGCCCAAGCCTTTTATGATGCCTATAAGAAGAAGTATAAAGACCCCCTTCAGTCCGGACATGGACCTGCTCCGGCCTATGAGTCCGTATATGTCCTGAAAGAAGCGATTGAGAGAGCCGGGACGATCGAGGCCGACGCCGTAGTCAAAGCACTGGAACAGACGGATCGGGCAGGCATTATGGGTAGAGTAAAATTCGACAAAGGCCATCAGGTAGTCTATGGCACCGATCCTGCGAAGGAAGCCGTTGCCGCCATGTTCCAGTGGTCCGAAGCCGGAGAGCGAAGGATCGTCTATCCAACCGCTATAGCCGAGAAGAAAATCTGGGCTCCGGA
>DYHU01000625.1 GCA_020724025.1 Syntrophorhabdus sp.
GGAAGCTTCCAGATGGAGGCCATGTTCAGAGCTTCGTGGAACGTTCCCCGATTTGTAGCGCCATCACCGAAGAAATATACGGCTACCTGACCTGTTCGTCTGAGCTTGATCGACAATCCAGCCCCAACGATGATGGGAAATCCACCCGCCACCACGCCGTTTGCTCCCAGGATGCCCAATGAAAAATCAGCAATATGCATCGAGCCGCCTTTGCCTTTGCAGTACCCAGTCTTGCGGCCCATCAATTCCGCGACCATCTTCTTGAGATCTGCCCCCTTAGCGATGACGTGGCCATGTCCCCGGTGGGTGGTGGTGATGTAGTCGTCCGGCCGAAGGACCGAACACACACCGACGGCCGATGCTTCCTGGCCGATGGACAAGTGAATAAACCCAGGAATTTTGCCGGCCGCAAACATCTCGCCAGCCAAGGTTTCAAATTTACGAATGGTCACCATCTTTCGATAGAGAGATAGCAACGTCTCCGAATCATAGGTCTTCGTGCCGCTTGTTGGCTTCAACTTTTTTTCGCTCATCTCTTGCTCGGAGGCACCAACACACAGAGGCCAATCCCCTCTCCTTTTCCAACGCTTTCTCCTCGATGGGGAATGGCCGGGTTAAAGTAGGCCGTATCTCCTTCTCGGAGGATGAACGTTTTATTCCCGTAGATGAGTTTAATTTTTCCTTTAAGGATAAATACCATTTCTTCCCCTTCATGCTCAAAAAGTTTTGGGGCATGACTGCCAGAAGGATATTTTATGATAAATGGCTCCATGGTTTTCTTTTTTTTCTTATGGGCCAAAGACTCATAGGAAAACCCAATATCAGACCCTGGTCCTACAATTTTTTTCCTTTGCCCTCTCCTCACTAAAACAATATCCTGGTTTTCTTCAGGGCCTTCGTCTAATAATGTCGATATACTGACACCCAATGCCGTTGCAATTTTAGAGAGGCTCGCAATAGAGGGTGATGTAATATGGGTTTCAATCTTGGAAATAAAGGCCTTGGAAAAACCGGTTTTGGATGCCAACTTTTCTTGAGTCATCTCTTTTTCTAAACGGATCTGCCGAATCTTTTTTGAAATCTTTATTTCGATCATAAAGTTAACTATTTGTCAACTTGTTGAATCATATTTAACAAAATAGAAAAGGTCAAGCAAAATTTCTTCCAGAAACTTGAAAAGGCGAACCGGGATCAGGGCATAGGGAAGAGAGCGTCCAAGAGATTTTGGATCGTCTCTCCCAAAAGTTTACTCCCTGACCAATCGATTATCAAAGAGATGAGGAAGGCAATGGATATGAAGACCAGAAAAACGAAAAGGACAATGGTAGTAACCCTTAGAGGAGTT
>DYHU01000626.1 GCA_020724025.1 Syntrophorhabdus sp.
CCCCGGATAATTCGAGGCGGGCCAGCCTTGCCACTTTTTCGATGTCCATCTTCATTTATTTTTTGTATTGCGATTCTGCGGTGTTGCAGTGCTGCAGTTTTGGAACAGCAGCACGGCAAAACAGCATAACGACAGCACCATAGTAGAGTGCTTCGAATTTTTCCTACTTCAGCATTTCTCTGATTTTGATCAGGCTCTCTTCCAGTTTCTCACGCTGGGAGCGAAACTCCAGGGCTTTCCCTTTCACTTCCTGAATGATCTCCGGGGGGGCTTTGGAAAGGAACTGCTCATTGGAGAGTTTCTTCATGACGAAAGCGCTCTCCTTTTCAATCTTCTGTATCTCCTTTTGAAGTCTTTGGGCCTCCTCTTCCATGCGGGTCCGGTCCATCGGGACAAAAATCTCAACATCCCGCACAACCGCATAGGCACTGTAAAGGGGTTTATCAATATTCTGCCCGATGTTTAATTCTTTCGCCAATGCGAGGAACTGAATGAAGGATTCCTGTTCTCGCAGTCTCCTCTCCGCCTCTTCACTCTTCGTGCGGATATGGACGGAGATCTGTTCCGAGGGCGGAATGTTCATCTCCCCGCGGATGTTTCGAAGTCCATTGACCACCTCAATGATCAATGCCATTTCGTCCTCCACCTCTTGATCATCATACCGTTGATCCGGTATTGGAAATTCGGCAATCATGATCGATTCATTCTCTTTTCGCTGTGGGAGTTGTTGCCAGATCTCCTCGGTGATAAAGGGCATGAAAGGATGAAGCAACCGGAGGATGGCATCGAGCACCTCTGAAAGCGTCTGCCGGGTGAGGTCCTGTCTCTTCTTATCCCCTTCCCTGTAAAGATAGAGTTTGGACATCTCCAGATACCAGTCGCAGAATTCATGCCAGATGAACTGGTAAAGGACATGACAGGCCTCATTGAATTTATACTCTTTCAGACCTATTCGAACGGACCGTATCGCTTCATTCAATCTTCCCTGGATCCACCGGTCCGGAAGGCTGAACTCCTCCGATGGAAAATTTTGGGCCATCCCGTCAGGGCTCCATGTCTCAAGGTTCATCAGGACAAAGCGGGAGGCGTTCCAGATCTTATTGGCGAAGTGGCGATAGCCTTCGGTCCGCGACTCCGAGAGTTTTAAATCGCTTCCCGGCATGGTCAAAGCGGCTAAGGTAAAACGGAGGGCGTCGGCGCCGAAGCGGTCGATTAGTTCGAGAGGATCCACCACGTTCCCGCGGGTCTTCGAATACTTCTCCCCTTTTTCATCCCTGACCAGCCCGTGAATGTAAACATCTTTAAAAGGGACATCTCCCATAAATTTGAGTCCCATCATCATCA
>DYHU01000627.1 GCA_020724025.1 Syntrophorhabdus sp.
AAGGTGTGGTACGAGTTCGCTGACAATCAGCAGGCATTAGATCTCGGCATTAAGGTGCGTATTCCGACGCAAACCGGCCACCCATTCCGATTCAAACTGGCCACCTATTCCGATCCAAACCGGCCGGGCATTCCGACGCAAACCGGCCACCCTCTGAATAGGGTAAGCGACGCTGGATAATCGAATCCAAAGCCATTACTCTCCTGGGAAACACTTCAGGAGGTATCTATGGCTCACAGGAGATTATCCATGCGTAAGATTAAAGAAGTTCTAAGACTCCACCAAGAAATTGGCCTTTCCGAAAGACAGATTGCTAAGAGTTGTGACATTTCGCGAAGCACCGTCAAAGAATATCTTCATCGTTCCCAAAGAGCAGGGGTGGGTTGGCCCCTACCTTCCGAACTCGATGATGCACAACTGGAGAACCTACTTTTCCCTCTCACTCACCCCATCGCTCCAGAGAATCGTGGGATGCCTCCCCTAGATTATCTTTACCAGGAACTCAAGAAGAAAGGTGTCACGCTTCAGCTTCTCTGGTGCGAATATAAACAATCTAATCCAGAAGGGTATCAATACAGCCAGTTCTGTAAACGTTATCAGAGTTGGGTTGATAAACTGGATGTCTGTCTCCGACAGGAATATCGGGCCGGGGAGAAGTTATTTGTCGATTATGCCGGTCAGACTGTCCCTGTTCAGAGTCCTCTCTCAGCACGGATCCAAGAAGCCTATCTCTTTGTGGCCGCTCTCGGTGCCAGCCATTATACCTTCGCCGAAGCCTCCTTCTCACAGGATCTGCCCTCCTGGATCAGTTCCCATATCCACGCCTTTGAGTTTTTTGGCGGAGTCCCTGACATGCTGATCCCTGATAATTTGAAGGCCGCCGTTACTCATCCCTCCTACTATGAACCCGATCTCAATCCTACCTATCGGGACCTGGCTGAACACTATGGAACGGTTATCATCCCCGCAAGAGTTGGAAAACCCAGAGATAAGGCCAAAGTGGAATCGGCCGTCTTGTTGGTCGAGCGCTGGATTCTGGCCTCCCTCAGAAACCACACCTTCTTCAGCCTCGCCGAGTTGAATCAGGCCATTTCGATAAAACTCGAAGAACTCAACAGCCGACCCTTCCAAAAAATTAATTCCACTCGCAAAGCCCTATTCGAAACTCTCGACAAACCCGCCCTAAAACCCCTTCCCCAAAAACCTTACGAATATGCACAATGGAAGAAGGCCAGGGTCAATATCGACTACCATATCGAGGCCGATCATCACTACTACAGTGTCCCCTATCAGCTGATCAAACAGCAGGTCGATGTCCGTCTCACCCAAACGACGGTCGAAG
>DYHU01000628.1 GCA_020724025.1 Syntrophorhabdus sp.
GTTCTTTGAGCACAAGCACTGAATTTAGCAAAAGGAAAAAAGAGGAGAAAAAATTTGTAATTAAAAATTAGGAGGTAAAAAGGAAATGAAAAAAGTTTTTGGGTTAGTAGTATTAGGGATGGTTTTGGGACATAATGCCTATGGTAGAATGGTTGATCCAACCTTCAACCCGAATGCAAGTAGCTCGGTTCATACCATAGCAATCCAGGCTGATGGCAAAATACTTGTAGGGGGTGGTTTTACAAGCATAGGTGGCTATACAAGGAACTATATAGCCCGACTTAATCCCGATGGCACTGTTGATGCTACCTTCAACCCGAATGCAAATAACGATGTTGATACCATAGCAATCCAGACTGATGGCAAAATACTTGTAGGGGGTGGTTTTACAAGCATAGGTGGCTATACAAGGAACTATATAGCCCGACTTAATCCCGATGGCACTGCTGATACTACCTTCAACCCGAATGCAGATAGCAGTGTTTATACCATAGCAATCCAGGCTGCTGGCAAAATACTTGTAGGGGGTTATTTTACAAGCATAGGTGGCTATACAAGGTACTATATAGCCCGGCTTAATTCCGATGGCACTGTTGATACTACCTTCAACCCGAATGCAAGCTACGTGGTTCGTACCATAGCAATCCAGGCTGATGGCAAGATACTTGTAGGGGGTCTTTTTACAAGCATAGGTGGCTCTACAAGGAACCGTATAGCCAGGCTTAATCCTAATGGCACTGTTGATACTACCTTCAACCCGAATGCAAATAGCGGTGTTAATACCATAGCAATCCAGGCTGATGGCAAGATACTTGTAGGGGGTTGGTTTACAAGCATAGGTGGCTCTACAAGGAACTATATAGCCAGGCTTAATCCTAATGGCACTGTTGATCCAACCTTCAACCCGAATGCAAGTAGCTCGGTTCATACCATAGCAATCCAGGCTGATGGCAAGATACTTGTAGGGGGTTATTTTACAAGCATAGGTGGCTATACAAGGAACTATATAGCCCGGCTTAATCCCGATGGCACTGTTGATACTACCTTCAACCCGAATGCAAGTGACTTGGTTCTTACCATAGCAATCCAGGCTGATGGCAAAATACTTGTAGGGGGTTATTTTACAAGCATAGGTGGCTATACAAGGAACTATATAGCACGGCTTTTACCACCGCCAACCATATCCCTTTCCACCTCTACCTTAGGCTTTTCTGGAAATAATTTAGAGCCTCAAACATTTACTATAACAAACACAGGAACAGGCTCAATCCTTGAGTGGACAGCAATAGACGATGCACCCTGGCTTGCATTGTCACCTAATTCAGGAACAT
>DYHU01000149.1 GCA_020724025.1 Syntrophorhabdus sp.
ATTTTATTTAAATACATTATTACTACAGCGACTTTTTTTCGTCATTCCCGTGAAAACGGGAATCCAGGCGTCGTCCCTGCGAAAGCAGGAAACCACTCATTCTTAAGAACTGGATTCCTGTTTTCACAGGAAACCCTGGATACCCGCTTTCGCGGGTATGACGGATTGGGCGGAAGAATTCTTTGTTGGTGCACAGTGCTGTTCTTTCTCAAAGAGTCGCTATAGCGTTATTGTAAGGCATGATCCCCGATCATGCCTTTAAATCCCGCGTTTCGCGGGATTCGGGGAACGCACCCTACATTCCATGGAAATTCATTTATTTCGTTTGTATTAGTTTTTCTTCAACCTTTCCACTTTCACCCATCCCACTCCTCCTTCCACAAGAGAGCAAGGGCAGGGGGCAATGATCACGCCCCGGGCAGGCATGGAAGAAAGATGGACCTTCATCTTCCATGTTTTTCCAACTGGAGAAGAGAGCTCCACCATTTCCCCCTCCTCAATCTTCAGGGATTGAGCATCCTCGATATTCATCTCCAGAGAAAGCTTCTCCATGACCTTTTTCAGATTCTCACTCCTCCGGCTGAGCCCGCCCGATTGAAAGAGCGACGACTTCTCAACGAGACAGAAAGGATATTGATCAGGTTGAGGCTTAGGTTGAGGTTGAGCAAGAGGAATGAGTTTTGCCTTCCCCATCGGGAAACCATCTTCGTAAAGATAACCGGCCCCTTTGGGCCACTGCTCCCTATCCTGAAGGCCCTGATATTGCGCAATGACCTTAGAGATATCCTGAAAGATGGCTTCCGGAGTCTCCCCTTGTACCGGGGCTTCTAAAAGACGAAGGAGTCCAAGGAAGATCTCAAGGTCTGATTTTGATTGACCCTCAGGCAGACGAAGAGGATGAAGCCTCTGGATCCTTCGCTCCAGATTGGTATAGGTGCCGGACTTCTCAACAAACGAACAGGCTGGAAGCAGGAGATGCGCCTCCTTTGCGGCTTCGGTCATAAAGAGGTCCTGGACCACCAGAAGTTCGAGATTCTCCAAAATCCTGGGAGACAGAGTCGGATTCTTTCCCACGAGGTAAAGGGCCTTGAGGCTTCCATCCTCTGCTTTTTTGAGGAGATTTTCCATTTCTTCTGCGCCTGCAGGAATCTCCATATCGATCGCTCCCTGACTGTTACATTTCTCAAGGAGCAGAATAATTCCAGAGCATTCCTTGCCCATATGGCCGGTCAGAAGGGCAAGGTTGGAGGAGGCAATGGCAATCTCTTTCGAATTGGGATAGGACCAGGGACCCGGTCCGATGAGGATCATCGCATTCTTTGCCTGTGCAAAGCTTCTTGCAGCCTTCTCAACCTCGGCCCTAACCTCAACCTCCCTCTCTTTCAAGAAGAGGTCGAGGTGGACCAAATACTCGTCCTTCCTCTTCCTCAACTCGTCTATCCCTTCTGTCTTCTCGCTGATGAAGTCCTTCTCCTCAAGGCCCTCCCTGAGGATAATGCCGATCATCCCGTTCAGCAATGAAAGCTCTCCTCCAGGTTTCGCCAGGAGAGAGATCGATGGTGGAGAGAGGGGGGAAGTCTGCGTGTTCCGGCTGAGACCGATATCGTAGTTTCCCAGGACAATGAGTTGAGCCTTATTCTTCCTGATCGCCAGATGGATTTCGTTCTTGATGATAGGATGGGTATGAGAAGGATCTGCCCCGATCATTAAAATACAGTCAGCCTTCCGGATCTCTTTGATGGAATTCGTTGAGGAAGCAAACCCGAGGGTCTTTGAGAGTCCTCGGGTTAGCCCGTGATCGCTTTTTCTTCCATTGAGAGCGATCAGTTCCGTTTTGATGGCTTCCTTAAAGAGTTTCTTAAAAAGGAAGTACTCTTCATTGGTGAGTCGGCCTGAGATCATTGCTCCGATACTCCCGGAGCCATATTGATCCCTTATCTCTTCCAGCCTTTGAGCCACAAACCCGAGGGCCTCTTCCCAGGAGACTTCCTTAAAGGATCCGTTGATTCTGAGAAGGGGGGATTTCAGTCTATCCAGAGAATCGACAAAATCCCAGCCAAAGCGCCCTTTGACACAGAGATTCCCATCATTCGGGCCCTGATCAGGCCGGGAGAAGGCCCGTTTGATCTCTCCTCCCTTGGAGCCGATGGTGAGCAGGCATCCGCATCCGCAGTAAGGACAGGGGCTGGTGGTTTCCGTGAGTTCCCAGTCTTTGCTCTTATAATCAAAGCAGTTGCTGGTGATGGCTCCCACAGGACAGGTGTCCAGACACTGGCCGCAAAATTCGCACCGGATGGGGCGATGGAAGTCCGTATCAATGAGGGTGTGGATGCCTCTGCGGGTGAAAGAGAGTTCTCCCACGCCCTGAACCTCATCGCAGATTCGCACACACCGGCCACAGAGGATACACTTGTCCCCATCCCTCTGGATAAGGGGAGAGCGATCGTCCGCAGGGAAACGGATTGGCTCCCAGGGATAAAGGGTCTCTTTCACTCCATATTCGTAGACCAAGGTCTGGAGTTCGCATTCGCCCTCTTTTTCACACCTCGGGCAGATCATGGGATGGTTGAGCAGGATGAGCTGGAGTTGAACCCTCCGGGATTCGATAATTTTTGGAGAATGGGTGAGAAGCTCCATTCCGTTTTTAGCGGGGGTGAAGCAGGACGGCAGAAGCTCTGATTTTCCTTTTTCCTGAACCACACAGAGCCTGCAGGCGCCAAAGGGGACGAGCCTTCGGTCGTTGCACAGGGAGGGGATCCGGATGCCAGCCGCCTGGGCGGCTTCCAGGATCGTCCTCCCCTTTTCGACCTCTACCGGGATACCATCAATGGTCAGTTTTACTGTTAGATTGCTCATTAGCGATATCTCGTAAAAATATCAAATGTCAAAGCTCAAAGTTCAAAGGAAATCTAAATGACTAAATTTCAAAATGTCTTCTTTTTAACTTTGACATTCCTTTGTTATTTGGATTTTGACATTTGACATTGATTCTTTTATTCGATCGCCCAAAACTTACAGGCCTGGATACAGGAGCGACAGCGAATGCATTTCTCCAGATCGATCACAGCTGTCGTCTTCTTCTCCCAGGCAATGGCGTCCGAAGGGCAGGCCTTTTTACAGAGGCCGCACATCTTACAATTTTCAGGAACGACCCGAAACTTAATCAGATCGGCACAGACCAGAGCCGGGCACCGTTTATCGATGATGTGAGCCTCATACTCCTCACGGAAATAACGGATCGTCGAAAGCACCGGATTGGGGGCTGTCTTTCCAAGACCGCAATGGGAACTCTCTTTGATATGATTCCCGAGTTGTTCAAGAAGTTCGATATCCTCCAGTCTCCCTTGGCCGATGACAATCCGGTTGAGGATATTGAGCATGGTCTTCATCCCCACACGGCAGGGGACGCATTTACCGCAGGACTCATCGACCGAGAAGTCGGTGAAGAAGCGGGCGGTGTCGACCATGCAGATGGTGTTGTCCATGACGACCAGTCCGCCAGAGCCCATCATGGCTCCTGCCTCATCGAGCGAATCGAAATCAATCTCGGTGTCCAGAAGGGGAGCTGGGAGACAGGCTCCTGAGGGGCCTCCGATCTGGAGGGTTTTGAACTCTCTCTTGCCCGGGATGCCACCTCCGATATCGTAGACAATTGCCCGGAGGGTCGTCCCCATCGGAACCTCAACCAGACCGACATTTTTTACGGCCCCGGCTAAGGCAAAGACCTTGGTTCCTTTAGATCCGCTTGTTCCAATGGAGGCAAACCATTTCCATCCATTCCGAATGATCGCTGGCACATTGGCGAAGGTCTCTACATTGTTGAGGACGGTGGGTTGTCCCCAGAGTCCGGCCTCCGTGGAACGGGGGGGCTTTACCCTCGGCATCCCCCGCTTTCCTTCGAGGGAATACATGAGGGCTGTCGATTCCCCGCAGACAAAGGCGCCCGCCCCCGGATAGATGCCAATGTCGAAATCAAATCCGGTGCCCATGATATTTTTTCCGAGAAGCCCATAGCTTCTCGCCTGCTCGATTGCAATATTAAGGCGATGAATGGCCAGGGGATATTCTGCCCTCACATAGATATAACCCTGATGAGAATCGACGGCATGGCCGCATATGATCATCCCCTCCAAAACAGCATGAGGATCGGCCTCTAATAAAGAACGATCCATGAAGGCGCCAGGATCCCCTTCGTCACCGTTACAGATGACATATTTTGGAAAGGATGTATAACGCCTTCCCTCCTCCCATTTCTTGCCAGTTGGAAACCCTGCTCCTCCACGACCCCTCAGACCCGAACCCTTCACCTCCTCAATCACTTCTTCTGGCCTCATGGAAGTAAGGACTTTCGCCAATCCCCAATAGGCACCCCACGCAATGGCTTCCTCAATCCGCTCCGCATCGATGAGTCCCTTATTCCTCAAGGCCCAAAGGGTCTGGTGCTGGAAGAAGGGAATCTCTTTCAATCTTGGGATTTCTCCAACATTAAGGGGAAGGGATTTCCCATCTCCATCGTCAATCGCCAAGGCATAGGGTTTAACGATCTCTCCATTCAGGACATGGCGGTCGAAGATTTCCCGGATCTTCTCCTCATTGAGATCACTGTATTTGACAGGAGGAAGCCCCTCTGATTCAATGGTCACCATCGGTTCACGGCAACAGAGTCCTGCGCAACCGGATCGGATAATCTTGATATCCTTCATCCCTTTTTCTTCTATTTCCCGAACGATCAACGCATGGAGTTTTTCTATTCCCGCAGCAATCCCACAGGTCCCCATATGAAAGTTGACCTTCACCCGATACCCTCCCTTTTGGAGTGAGAGATCGAGGTCTACCCTCTCTTTGACCTTTTGTAAGTCATCCGCATTTAAGATCCGCATAGGTCACTCATAGGATTTAACGACTTGAATGGCTTGTGATGGATCCACCAATGCATGGGTGTGATGATCGATCACCATAGCAGGAGCGAGGCTACAACATCCCAGGCATCGGACAGCCTCCAGGGAAAATTTTCTATCTCTTGTGATCCCTCCGACCTCCACCTCGAGTTCCCTCCGGAGGTTATCGAGAATCTGTTTCGAGCCTTTCACATAACAGGCGGTTCCCAGACACACCCTGATGATGTGCTTTCCCCTTGGGACGATGGTGAAAAAAGCATAGAAGGAGACCACGCCGTAGGCCTGCGAGGTGGAGAGGTTGAGCCCGTCAGCAATGCGATGCTGGACCTTTTTGGGAAGGTATCCGCAGATGTCCTGAACCTCTTTCAGGACAGGGATGAGGGCTCCGTGCCTCCCCTTATAGGTGGCGATCACCCGATCGATTTTCTCAAATTCTTCTTTGGTTATAGTGTCAACCCACCTCATCTCACGCCATTGCCTCCGCCAGTAATTCCATCACATCCATGACACGGATCTTTTCTTCGTGGCCGGAGGTTTTCACCGCATCTTCAAGGGTGAGAACGCAGAGAGGACAGGCGGTCGCCAGAATCTCTGCTCCCAGTTCCACCGCATCCTGCACACGAATCTCGGCCAGTCGCTGGCCTGTATCCGAAGAGGACTCCGCCCACATCTTCCCGCCACCGCCTTCGCAGCACAGACTCTTTTCTCGGGAACGGTCCATCTCTTTGAAGGTGAGACCAGGAATGGCCGTCAGGAGCGCACGGGGTTCATCGAAGATATTATTCTGTTTGCCTAAGAAACATGGATCATGATAGGTGACGACCTTTTTGACCTCCTGAGTGAGAGAAAGTTTGCCTTCCTCCCACCGTTTTGCCAGGATCTGGGTGGTATGGAGGATATCAAACTTTCCCTGGGGGTACTCGTTTTTGAAAACATTGAAGCCATGGGGGCAGTTTATGAGAATATGATCGATCCCGTAGGATTCGAAGCGCTGGATGTTTCCGTCCATCAGTTCTTCAAAGAGACCTGCTTCCCCCATCCTCCGAATTTCATTGCCACAGCATTGTTCCTCATTTCCGAGGATGGCGAAATCAACCCCTGTCTGTTGAAAGATGAATACCATTGCTTTGGCGATTTCCTGGACTCGCGGGTCGGAAGCGGCTGTGCATCCGACAAAGTAAAGGTATTCGGCGCGCTCTCCTTGGGAGAAGTCCCTGACCTTAAGATCTTCAGGAAGGCCCTTGAGCCACTCGGTCCTCTTGCTCTTCGGTTTTCCCCATGGATTTCCATGTTTGTAGGCATTTTCCATGGCCTCGATGATCGTCTTTGGGATATGTCCCTCTTCGACCAATGTCCCTCTCATCCCTATGACCAGATCCATCGGCTTCAATCCTCTCGGGCATCTCAGAGTGCAGGTCTTACAGGTGGTGCAATCCCACAGTTCTTCTTTCTCCCCGATCCGATCAAGGTTCTTCCCTAATATGCCTTCGATCATCAGCCGTCGGATATTCAATTTCGATTTCAGGGAGACCGGGCACCCTCCTGTGCACTTTCCGCATTGATAGCAACCGTAGAGGTCAAATTTTGCAGCAAATGATTGTTCCGAGACTTCCATCTGAATAACTCCTTCAAGATCTAATTGCGATATTATTCACAATCTTATTCCTAACAGAAATATATTAACCTTTCAAGATGAACTCGTAAAAAGTCGTCATTCCCGTGAAAACGGGAATCCAGAAAATTCTAACTACATGAAAAGACTGGATTCCTGCTTGCGCAGGAATGACAGAAAATGGCCCTCTCTGACTTTTTACAAGACCATCCTTCAATACTTTTCTATCCTTGAAGTATCTCCCTTGAGATGACGATCCGCTGAACCTCGGAGGTCCCTTCATAGAGGGTGGTTCCGATGATATCCCGGAGGTAGCGTTCCACAGGATAGTCCCTGGTATACCCGTAGCCCCCCAGCATCTGAACTGCCCGAAGGGCCGCATTTCGTGCGGTCTCCGTGGCAAAGAGCTTTGCCATTGAGGCTTCTCTGGTAAAGGGAAGTTTATTCTCCTTCAGGTAGGCCGCGCGGAGGACCAGAAGCTGGGCCGCTTCCAGTCCTGTATAAGAATCGGCGATCATCCATTGAATGGCCTCAAAACTTGAGAGGGGTTTCCCGAACGCCTCCCTTTCCTTTACATATTGGATGGCGAAGTCAATAGCCGAGAATCCCACGCCGACCGCAAGCGATCCGATGCCGATTCGTCCACCATCGAGCTCCATCATGGCGATCTTGAACCCTTCGCCCTCCTTGCCAAGAATGCAATCCACCGGGACGATGCAATTGTCAAAGATCAATTCATTGGTGGAGGAGGCGCGATGTCCCATCTTCTCCTCCGCCTTTCCCACAATGAAGCCGGGCGTCCCCTTCTCGACGGCGAACGCCGTGATCCCTTTTCCTTTTTTTGCATTCTTCTCCGTTATTGCCCAGACGACTGTTACCCCTGAAACATCTCCGCTGGTGATCAGGGTTTTGGATCCGTTGAGAATATAAGTTTCTTTCTGACGGACGGCAATGGTCCGGATATTGGCCGCATCCGACCCGGCGTGAGGTTCGGTAAGAGCAAATGAACCGGCGGGATATTGGCCGCCGCATAACTTTGGAAGATGCTTTCTCTTGATCTCCTCCTTTCCAAATTCGCAAATCACCTCTGCCACCATGTTGGTAACGGAGGTTGTGACGGCGTGGGAGGCACATCCTTTTGCAATCTCGGTGATGGCAAGACTGGAGGCGATCGCCCCGACCTCAGATCCCCCGTATTCGATGGGAATATTCATCCCCATCAGGCCCAGTTCCGCCATTCTCTTGATGTTCTGATAGGGGAAATGTTTCTCCTCATCATGGAGGGCGGCTACGGGCTTGATGCTCTTCTCCGTAAAGTCCCTCACCATGTCCCGTATCATCTCTTGTTCTGGAGTAAGTTTGAAATCCATCGTCTCTCAAAGAAAGTTCGGAGTGATTAGTTCGGGGTTCGGAGTTAAAACCAAATACTCCGAACTCTGAACTATAATGAAATCGTAAAAAGTCGTCATTCCCGTGAAAACGGGAATCCAGGGAAATTCTAAATGCTTAAAAAGACTGGATTCCTGCTTGCGCAGGAATGACAGAAAATAACCTTTTCAGACTTTTTACGAGACCATCAACTATAATTATAAAATCCTCTTCCCGTTTTTCTCCCCAGGTAGCCCGCATCGACATATTTCTTGAGAAGAGGGCAGGGGCGATATTTTGAATCTCCAAAACCTTTGTAGAGCACCTCCATAATGGCCAGACAGGTATCGAGACCGATGAGGTCAGCGAGGGCCAGAGGTCCCATCGGGTGGTTCATGCCCAGTTTCATCACCGTATCAATAGCCTCGTGTGTTCCCACTCCTTCGAAGAGGGCATAGATGGCCTCATTGATCATGGGCATTAAGATCCGGTTGGAGATGAATCCCGGAAAGTCATTGGCTTCTACAGGGGTTTTCCCGATCTTCACGGAGAGGGACGTCACCGTATCAAATGTTTCCTGAGAGGTTTGAAGACCCCGGATGATCTCCACCAGTTGCATCACGGGAACAGGATTCATGAAATGCATTCCGATGACCTGGGAGGGTCTACGGGTTGCCGAAGCGATCCTGGTGATGGAGATGGAAGAGGTGTTGCTCGAGAGGATGACCTCTTTCCGGCAAACCTGGTCCAGTTCTTTGAAGATGTTCAATTTGAGGGTTTCGTTCTCCGTGGCGGCCTCCACCACGAAATCGGTCTCTGCCATCTCCTTTACTTGAACCGTCCCTTTGATCCTTCCCATGATTTCATCCTTCTTCTGAGAAGGGATCTTTCCTTTCTCCACCATCCGGTCCAGATTCTTTGAGATGGTCGTCAACCCTTTCTGGACAAATGGTTCCGCAATATCACTCATCACTACCTGAAGTCCGCAATGGGCGGCCACCTGAGCGATCCCGTTCCCCATCTGCCCGGCTCC
>DYHU01000629.1 GCA_020724025.1 Syntrophorhabdus sp.
AGAAATTATAGGCGGCAAAATCAGTGATCCAGGGGTTGATGAGAAGGATATGGGGAAGATGTTTCACCTGATACATTATTTTCTATATTTCGAGCCGTAGGCGAGCGATGTGGTGCTTGTGACGAGTCCTTGTGGAGCGCGAAGTTAGGAAAATATCTATTTAAGCTTTGCTACGTCGAGCTGGAACAGCACCGGGAAAATCTTGGACCATTTCAGCCAGCGCTGAGAACCGGCCTCGGAAACCGACCACAGCTTCCCATCTGAATCGAAACCGATATCTTCAATGCCGATGACCATCTCAAAGCGGGCCAAAATACTGCCGGTCTTGGGGTTTATCTTGAACAGGCCGCCGTGCTTGCTGCTGCTCGCAGTCAACCAGAGATTTCCATCGCGATCAAAAGCCAGACCTTGGGCCTCCGCAGGAATCGGAATGATAGAGAGCGCCTTATCTTCTTTGATGGCTCCCTTTCTGTTGTATTCATCAAAAATCTTGAGGCTCAATCGGTGAAGTTTCCCCTTTGCTTCATCTTTCTCATACGATCCGATCCACAGGTCGGTGCCATCGAAGTCAATAAACGATCCCTTAAGTTCCCCGGCCAGTTTCACAGTGCTTTGGATGGCCGCATCCGCCTTGGCTTCGCGAAATGCCTTGTCCAAATCAACCCTGTATAGTCTTCGTGTATCGGAGACGACCAGTGCACCACGACCCAGGTAGGCGAGGCCGCCTGCATGCCCGCAGTCCTCGGGCATATCAAAATAGCCCGAGTAATTTCCCGATAATGGATCAATCCGAAATACACGACAGGGCCCTTTGTCCTGTTTTGGATCAGTGCTCTTGTAACTTGAAAGTAGAATTGCGCCCTCCGCCACGGTAATGCCCTGTGGAACGTAACCCTCATCCAGCCCCGGCGCCCATATCATTTTCAGAATGGCCTGCTCGTTTTGAACCGAACTCGTTCCAAATAACAGATAGCGTGGTTTCTTCCCGAGGACTTCTGCGGCATTCGCACCGACCACGACAGAGAAGCTCGCAAGAGCCACGATCCCAAGAAAGACATATTTAAACGATAGTTTCACTGACGTATCTCCTATGCACAAAGTTGTTAAGTGCCTCTCTCCCCTAAACTGGTCACGGCACCGAAAAAGCTACTCTACCTTATCTTACTGATACGGATCCTATACGAGTTACCTATCTTTTCAATGATTCTGATCTCGATCCCGTTTTTCTTGTCGGTGAACACTCCCTTCCCCGGAAGGTCGAATCATGGTAACCGGGGTCAGACCTGATTATTGACATTTCGATTTCTCGAGGGTCTTAATAACACTGT
>DYHU01000630.1 GCA_020724025.1 Syntrophorhabdus sp.
GTTGAGTTTTTCCTTGACACTCCATCCTTCTTTTCATATGATTTATTCATAAAACAAATTTCATAAAAGGAGGTGAGGAAGGTGAAGCGATCATGGATGAAGTATGTTGCATGTTATCTGGTAGTAGCCATGTTCATCATTGGCATCACACCGAGAGTCTATGCAGGATTCTCCCATTCCGAGGTCATTTCAATGCTGTCTTTCGACAGGTCTTCCGATCTTGATAAGATTCGAAAGGCGCTTGAAATGAAGATGGTGGGAGAAAGGCTGAAGGAACTAGGTTTCACCCTTGAAGAGGTCGAAAAGAGATTAAGCCAGCTCAGCGACCAGCAGATCCATCAACTCGCCCTTAACATCGATCAACTCCAGGTGGGCGGCAGTGGCTGGGCTGTGCTCATTGTCATCTTGTTAATCGCCATCATCATTGGTGTCATTATTTATGTTTCAGGGCACCGGATTGTAATCGAAAGAGAGAAATAGCAAGGGTACCTATCTTGTCTAGAAGTGTCTTCCTGGGAGGCGCTTCCAAATGGAGGCGCCTCTCTCTCATTTTTACGACTTTATCCTGTCTATTTTCCTGTGTGGCATCCCCTTATTTAAACGGGCCCCAATCTTCTCATCTTATTGAAAATGTTCCGTTCTTTCCCCAGGAGATATACCAGTGCGGCCCAGCCTCCCTGGCAGGTGTCCTGAATTATTGGGGGACCCTGATCACCCCCAAAGAAATCGCCTCTGAAATATACAGCCGGTCAGCAAAAGGGACGCTCAATATCGATATGGTCCTGTATGCAGAGAAAAAGGGCCTGAAGGCCGATTTCTATCAAGGCTCTGTGAAAGACCTGAAGGATAAGATTAATTCGGGGTTTCCTCTCATTGTCCTGGTCGATTATGGTTTCGGGATGGTTCAGCAGAACCATTTTATGGTGGTGGTGGGCCATGACGATAATGGCATCATCGCCAATTCCGGCAGGGAGCGGTTGAAGAGCATCTCCTTGAAAGGTTTTAACAAATCATGGAAGAAGACGAATTTCTGGACGCTATGGATCACCCCTCGATCATAAGCAACCGCGCAATGCTAAAAAGGAGGATATTCCCTGCCCTTCTCCTGTCTGTTTTTGTCCTGGTGGTTCTACCCGGTTGCTCTCTTCCAAAGGTGACTATTCCGAAGGACCCGCTTGCCCCCGAAGATCACTTAAATCTCGGGGTTGCCTATGAGAAAAAGGGCCTGCTTGACTCCGCCATTAAGGAATATAAGCTTGCCGCTAAGAAACTTCCGGTCGCCTATCTTTATCTCGGGAATGCCCACTTTTTGAAAAATGAGC
>DYHU01000631.1 GCA_020724025.1 Syntrophorhabdus sp.
CCTCTTCGTCCTCTCCATGTTTTACCGCGTCTCCAGCGCTGTCATCGCTCCCAATCTCATCCAGGATCTGGGGCTCAGCGCTGAAACCCTTGGCATTCTTGGGGGCGCTTATTTCTATTCCTTTGCCATCCTCCAGATTCCGGTGGGGCCCCTGCTCGACCGGATCGGTCCCCGGATCATCATCTCCTCATTCTCATTAATCGGCGCCCTGGGCGCCATTCTCTTCGCCCTGGGAGAATCCTTTAGCGCCGTCCTTATGGGAAGAATTCTGATCGGAGTCGGAATGTCCCCTGTCCTGATGGGCGCCATGAAGGTCTTCGTATTAAGCTTTCCTCCGGAAAAATTTGCCACCCTTGTCGGCATTCTCCTCTCAGTGGGAACACTGGGAAACATTTTTGCCGCCTCTCCCCTCGCTTTTCTGACCTCCACCATCGGGTGGAGAACGACTTTTATTCTCGCGGGCGGGGTGACCGCTCTCTTTGCCCTGTTGGTCTTCTGGGTCCTGGGAGGAGAGAAGAGAGATGCGGAATCCTTCTCCTCCTCCGGACCGGAGATCGGTGTTCTTCAGTCGATGCGAATGATTTTCAAGTCCCTTGTCTTCTGGCAGATGGGAACGGTTGCTTTCTTCCGGTATGGAACCTTTGTCGGCCTTCAGGGATTGTGGCTGGGCCCCTATCTGATGGAGATCAGGGGATATACCCCTGTGCAAACAGGCAACCTCCTCATCCTATTGGCCATCGGGACCATTGTCGGAGGTCCCATTGCCGGTCGTCTCTCCGATCGATTCCCGGGTTCGAGAAAAGGAGTCGCCCTTCTGGGATTGGGTCTCTATGCCCTCTGCCTCTTCCCTCTGACAGGCGTGCTGAATATGGAGGCTTCCTTCTGGTACGGATTGATCTTCCTCCTCGTCGGATTTTTTTGCAGCTTCGGGATGCAGATCTATTCCCACGCCAAGGACCTTTACCCCGTTGCCATCTCGGGAACGATCATGACGCTCGTCAACTTCTTCACCATGGCAGGGGCGGCCATCTTCATGCCGGCCCTGGGCAAAGTGATCGAATCCTTTCCCCGGACAAACCACGCCTACCCGGCCGAAGCCTATCACCTCTCCTTCCTCATCTGCTTTTTAGGAATGGCCGCCAGCGTCATCTTCTATGGCTTCTCCAAAAAAGAAAGATAGGGAGATAGGGGGATAAGGAGATGGGGAGCTTCACCCCATCACCCGATCTCCCCATCTCCCTATATTGTTGCGGCGAGAATATCTTGAAAGAGGTCCCCTTGATTTGAATAGGACGGGATGCTAATCTTTATTTAGTAAAAA
>DYHU01000632.1 GCA_020724025.1 Syntrophorhabdus sp.
TGCTGATTCCGACAATCAGCTTGGTGTAGGTTGCGACAAGGGGTTTGCTGAAGGATTCGAGTTGGAGGGCTTGATCCACCCTGACATCAACCGTCGCCCCATGAAAACCATGGGTTGACTCACCCCAGACCTTTATCTTCCAGACTCCCGGCCTTTCCGGAATGAAAGAGAGAAAGCCATTTTTATCGGTTCTTCCCGTCTGGTGAGGCTGATGGTCACCCGGTCCAAATAATTCATATTCGGAATAACTTGCAGGGTCACCCTTGGAATAGAAGATTTTTACCGATATTCCCTTCTGCTGGACATCGTAGTGGATAGAATGGGGGTGTGCGGGTGAGATGAAGAGGAATAGAGGGGTCGTCAATAAAAGGACAATCAGGCCTATCTTTTTCGTCTTCATTTCGTCACCTCAAATGTTAAAGTGGATACGATGCTTAAGGCATCTGCGTCAGGATCATCTTTTAATGGTTCCTTGTAAGTCACCGAGATGACCTGATGCCCTTTCATTACCTTTACCCTCGCCATTCCCTCCCTGTCCGTCGTCGAAAGTTTCTGGTGGTCTCCACCTTCCACCTCTACACCCGGAATGGGCTTCCCATGGTAGAGCACCTTGATCGAGAGGAAAGAACCCGGTTTCAATTCAAAGGGATTTTCAAGAGGAATGATGTCGAGCCTGGACTCACTCAATGTTTTTGGAGCTGCTTCACCCCATGAGAGAAGGGCTTTGGAGTAGAAGAAGGACCGGTTCGATTCGACCACTCTGCTTTCCTTCCTCTTCGGCAGATTTCTCCAGCCATAGATGGTTTTTGACCAGTAGCCATCATCGATCTCAACGAAGAGAAGGGAAGGCTGCTGGTCTGTTTTGATAAGGAGACCGGAGGCCCTCTTTTCTCTGTTCACCATGATCTCCCTGCCGTTGTGATCAAATGCTTTAAGATTCTTGACCTTTGAAGGGTCGAAATCTTCCCTTTTGGTTCCGTGACCGAAGACAACCATGAGATCGCTGCCCTTTTTCTCAATCCAGTAATCATGGGCAAAAAGCAAGTTGGGGAGGAGAAACAATATCAAGGCAAGAAAGAGGATGGAGAATCTTTTCGATCGGTTCAGCATAGCGGGTGTACTCTTGAGGATAATGAGAAAGACGAGAACAGTGACGGTCACTTCGATTAGGCCGAGGATGGTAAGATGAGGGATCATCACAGCGGGTATGGCTATTTTGAGCGGGAAAGGGAAGTAAGACGAGGATTTTGAATGGAGGAGGGGTTGCAGGCCAAGTTCCAACGCCGTGAAAAGTCCTCCAAGATTTAGGGAGAGATAGG
>DYHU01000150.1:0-4850 GCA_020724025.1 Syntrophorhabdus sp.
GGGCGCCATCAAGCCCACTCCGGGTTGGGCAGGGGTCTTCTGGTCGCCTACGATAAAGATCTTTGAGGAGAATCGGATGGTTTTAATCTCGTTGCTCTCTCCATAGCCAGCCACACCTGAGGCGGCGACAATATATTTATCGGTCATTTTTTCAGAGATGGCATTGATCAACATTGCCTTTTCTTCAGCCTGATCGAAAGCCTCGACGATCACCTCCGCCTCCTGAAAAATCCTTTCCACATTATTCCGGTCCAGCCTCTCCTGGAAAACGGGAATGTTCACATAAGGATTTATCCTGGAGAGGGTCTCCTTGAGAGCCTTTACCTTGGGCATGCCGATTTGATGGACATAGTACTGCTGACGGTTGAGATTGGATGGTTCAACGACATCATGATCGACCAGAATCAGTGTTCCCAGACCGATGCGGGCCAGTGCCGTTGCAACCATTGAACCGAGCCCTCCCAATCCAGCGATCCCCACAACCGATCTTTTGATTTTATGATGAACCCCCGGAGTATGCCTTGCCATCATCAGGGATTCGAATTCTTCAGGAGAGGGGGTTTCCCCTCTTTTGATGAGGACAACCTCATCTCCCTGTTTGAGGGGTTGATCCGATTCCATTGGAAAACCATTGAGGATGATCAAATCGGCATCGGGTTTGAATTGATCCCTGAGTTGAAAGAGGGTGAGGAGAGGGGAGAGAGAAACCTTTTTCTCATTCACTTTAACCTGGATCTCTTCAAATATTTTCCCTTCCACGGAGACCAGATTATTGGAAAGGGGTTAAATTGTCAAGGTCAGGTATTCATTGACTTTATAGTATGTTGATGTTATGAATTTTTTGTTTTTCTGTACGAGGCAAAATATCATGAAGACCTCTTTTTTCCCTGGAAGGCCAACGGTTGCAGAGATCGATCTCAACGCTCTTGCCTTCAATTACCGACAGATTAAGAAGCGGCTTCCCCAAGGCGTGTCCATTCTGGCTGTGGTGAAGGCGGACGCCTATGGCCATGGCGCACTTCCCGTCTCACTCAAACTGGAGAAATTGGGAGTGGAATATTTAGGGGTGGCAATCTCTGAAGAAGGGGTGGAGTTAAGAAGAGGGGGAGTGAGAGCTCCCATTCTGATCTTCGGAGGAATTTTTCAGGAAGATGCAGAAGAGATCATCCGGTATGGCCTCACCCCTGTTGTCTTTGATATTGAATCTTTGAAACGTTTATCCAAAGCGGCGGAGAAGAAAAGGAAGAAGGCGAGGGTTCATATCAAAGTGGATACGGGAATGGGAAGGCTGGGCGTGCCCTTTCATCTCTTTCCTGCCTTTTTAAAAGAGTTAAGAAAGTTTTCCGGCATTGAAATCGAAGGTTTCCTTTCTCATTTCTCAATGACAGATGGCGAAGAGGCTTACACTTCATCTCAATGGGAGAAATTTCAAGAAGCCGTCACCCAGGCCAAAGAGATGGGAATCTCAAGCCGGTATATTCACATGGCCAACAGCGCCACGTCCACTGCTTTTCCTGCTTATTCGGGAAATCTGATTAGGCCCGGGATCATGCTTTACGGCTCCTATCCCTCTCCCATATTCAAAAATATGATCAAACTCAAACCGGTGCTCACGCTGAAGACCCGCATTCACTTTCTTAAATCGGTTCCAACAGGAGCAAGGATCAGTTACGGAGGAACGTTTATTACCCGAAGGGAAAGCCTGATTGCGACCCTTCCCATTGGATATGCGGATGGATATAGCACCCGCCTCTCCAATCAAGGGGAGGTTTTGATCCGGGGGAAGAGGGCCCCTGTTGCGGGAAGAGTCTGTATGGATTTCATCATGGCGGATGTGACCGATATCCCTGGCGTCTCAAAGGGAGATGAAGCAATCCTGATAGGAAGACAGGGCCAGGAACGGATCACAGCGGATGAGATTGCGGGAAAGATCGGTTCGATCCCTTACGAAGTCCTATGCCTGATCGGAAAAAGGGTGCCAAGGGTATATAGGGGGTAATGAGGGAGGATTGGATTGATGGGTAGCAGGAGAATCGGAATCGTGGGAACAGGATCCTATCTGCCGGAGAGGATTCTTACCAATTTCGACCTCGAGAAGGTTTTAAATACGAACGATGAGTGGATTTACCAGAGGACTGGTATAAGAGAGCGAAGGATCGCCGCGCCGGATGTCTTTGCTTCGGATCTTGCCAAAGAAGCCTCGCTCAGAGCAATGGAGATGGCAGAAGTAACGAATAAGGATATTGATCTCATCATAATGACGACGATGACTCCGGATACAGCCTGCCCTTCAGGAGCCAACTGGCTTGAGGGGAAATTAGGGGCAAAGAGAGCGGTCTCATTCGATGTGACGGCAGCCTGTTGCGGGTTTGTCTTCGGTCTATCCGTGGCAGAGCAATACCTCAAAACAGGAGCCTATCAGAATGCCCTCGTCGTCTCTGTTGAGATTATGAGCCGGACCCTCGACTGGACTGACCGGGAGAGTTGCATCCTCTGGGGAGACGGGGCTGGCGCGGTCGTGCTGAAGGCCTTCGATTCTTCGTCAAAGAAGAAGCCCCTCATGGATGGAGGGAGAGAAGTGGCGGAAGTTCTTTCCGTCCACATTCATTCGGATGGAGCAAGCGGTGAGAATCTTCTCCTTCCCGGAGGCGGATCCAAGACCACCCCTATCTCCTATGAAAGCGTAGACAGGAAACTCCATACTCTGAAGATGATCAAGGCAAATGAGTCAGTCCGCGTGGCGGTGAAACGCTTTGCAGAAGCGGCCGAGGAAGCGGCCTCCTTTAACGGCATCAAGATTTCCGATGCGAGATGGGTCATTCCCCATCAAGCCAACCTCCGCATCCTTCAATTATTGGCCAAACGGCTCAATATCCCCATTGAGAAGGTCTATCTCACCGTTGAGAAATATGGAAACATCTCTTCGGCCACCATTCCCATCGCCCTCGATGAAGCGGTCCGAAACGGATCGATTCAGAAGGGGGATTATATCATCCTCACCGGTTTTGGCGGAGGCCTCACCTGGGCCAGCAGTTTAATTAGATGGTGATCATTGGTTGCGATGGGGGTGTTTTTTGCAAAACCATAGTTAAATTGGGCAATTCAATAATAACCAATTTCCAAGCACCTGCCTTCGCCGAAGCGGCTTCGCGCAGGCAGGCCAATAACCAAATAAATTCCAATCATCAATATCCAAACGGCTTTTACATTATGGATTGCTTAGAAAATAGCCCTCAAAAACCTCCTCCCCCCTTGTGGGGGAGGATGAAGGTGGGGGGGTAATAAGTCACATGGTCACCCCCACCCTCACCCTCCCCCTCCCCCGTCAAAGGGGGAGGGGAATATATTGGTTTTTTCATGGTTCGAGGGTGACGAAGCTGTCATGGTCAATTATTTAGTCCCGCCTTGGCGGGATTGGGATTTGGTGATTGGAGTTTGAGCAACCCCTAAGTATGAAGAATTCTGACAAAATCATTGATCAAGCCCTGACCATTCTCCGTAAGAAGTCCGTTGACGGGTATGAAATCTACCTCGAAGAGTCCTCCCATTTTGAGGTGGAGTCAAAAGAAGGAAAAGTGGACACCCTCCAGGCCTCCCGGTCCTGGGGAATGGCCCTCCGAATTTTGAATCGAGGGAGAACTGGTTTCTCTTACACCACCTCTCCCTCCGTGTCCTCTTCGGAAAGTATCAGAGAAGGGCTGGAGCGGATTGTTGGGGATGCCATCGCAAGCGCTGAAGTCACCTCTCCGGACCCCTGTTTCGATTTTGCCCCTGCTCTGAAGGAACAACCTCCTGCGCTGGCCATTTTCGACGAAACCCTCCCGGGGGTTTCAGAGAAGAGGAAGATCGAAAATGCGAGGGAGCTGGAAGAAGCGGCTCGATCCGTAGACACGGGAAGAATTAAGAAGGTGAGAAAGGCATCCTATCAGGAGGCGGTCTCAAGAGCGACACTGATCAACTCAAACGGACTCCGCTTTTCTTATGATGTGACGTTTGCCTCTGTGAGCGTCATGGCCGTTGCCGAGGAATTCGGAGAGTCAGAGGTGGGCTGGGATTTCGATTTCAGCCATTTTATCGATAAAATCGATGTGAAGAAGGTGGGAAGAGAGGCTGGAAGAAAAGCACTGGAAAGGTTGGGAGGGAAGAGAATTTCCTCTGGAGTCTATCCGGCCCTTCTGGAGAATCATATTGCCTCGGAATTTTTATCCATCTTAGCCCATGCTTTCCTGTCAGAACAGGTGCAAAAAGGTAAATCTGTCCTTAAGGAGAAAAGGGAAACAAATTTTTTTTCCCCACTCCTTTCCATCGAGGATGATGGTCTCATTACGGAAGGGGCAGCCGCCTCTCCTGTCGATGGCGAAGGGACACCGAGTCAACGGACGCCTGTTGTGGTCAAAGGGGAGATAAAAGGATACCTGTATGATAGGTTCTGGGCCAATCGGGAAAACCTACGGACCGGAGCATCAGGGGCTGGATCAACAGGTAACAGCCTGCGACATAGCATTAAATCCCCTCCGGGGTTAGGCACTTCGAACTTCTTTATCGAACCGGGAAAGCTATCCTTGGCATCATTGATCAAAAGCCTTCTGCAGGGCGTTCTTATTGATGAGGTAATGGGCCTCCATACTGTTGACCCCATCTCAGGCGATTTCTCCCTGGGCTGCTCAGGGCAGTGGATTGAAAAAGGGGAGAGAATCCATCCGGTTAAGTCGATCGCCATAGCCGGCAACCTTTACCAGCTCTTTCAGAAAGTGGCAGAGGTTGGAAGTGATCTGAGGTTTTTTGGGAAAATCGGGTCTCCAAGCCTTCTGATCGATGGTCTCGAAATTAGCGGAAATTAAAGGAGAATT
>DYHU01000150.1:4950-8834 GCA_020724025.1 Syntrophorhabdus sp.
ATTGGCCTTTATCTCTCAGCTTTTGCCCTTCTCTCCGTCACCTTTTTCTTCTGTGACTATATTCAAGTGAAGAAGAAGGCTTATGAAGTTGCACGGCTACGCCAGCAGACGGAGATCCAGAGATCGCAGATTCATTTTTTCTCTTCAAAAATTGAGGAATTGGAAAAGCAGGTCTCCAAACTGAAAGATTTTGACAAGAGGATCCGGATTATTGCCAATCTGGAGAGAGGTCAGGACCCCACTCCCTTTATGGGTATGGGGGGGCCTTCTCCGTCGGATTTACGGGAGAGGTTGAAAGGGGATAAGGATGAGAAGGGGCTGGTTTATCAGATGAAGGTCGATGTTGAGCGTCTCCAATCAGAGGCGACTTCACGAGAGATGAGCCTATCCGAACTCGAAAAAGTTCTGCAGACGAAACAGGAGATATTAGTCCATACTCCTTCCATCTGGCCGGTTCAGGGCTGGGTTACCTCCGACTTTGGATTCCGCACCAACCCCTTTACGGGGTTAACCCAGATGCACGAGGGGATCGATATCTCCAACCGGTCGGGAACGGTTGTGGTCTCTCCCGGGAATGGTTTTGTCTCCGATATCGGGAGCGATTGGGTCCATGGCAGGTTCCTGGTCATTTCCCATGGATTCGGGATGACGACCCGGTACAGCCATCTCAACAAGGTACTGGTGAAGGCGGGACAGAAAGTGAAACGGGGGGATAAGATTGCGGAGGTCGGAACAAGTGGAAAGACAACAGGTCCTCACCTCCACTACGAAGTGAAGCTGAATGGTATTCCGGTCAATCCGATGAGATATATTTTGAATTGATGATATCTGATCATGGGGGAAAAGCCCGATAAAGGAATCCTTTGTCGGGCTTTTTATTTGCCTGTTGAAACATGTTTCCATCCATTATATAATTTTTGGAAATTAAATAGAAAATTTACGGGGTAAGGGGTTCTATGTTTGGTTCAATCATCAAGAAGATTGTGGGGAGCAAGAATGAGAGGGAGTTAAAAAGAATCCAGCCTCTTGTTCTACGGGTCAATGACCTGGAATCCAGGGTCCAGCCTCTGAACGATGATCAGCTCAGAATGAAGACAGGGGAGTTCAAGGAGAGGATAGACAGGGGAGAGTCTCTGGAGGAGATCCTTCCCGAAGCCTTCGCCGTTGTCCGCGAGACAGCCAGGAGAACCCTCGGTGAGCGGCACTATGATGTCCAGCTGATCGGTGGGATTGTGCTCCATGAAGGGAAGATATCCGAGATGGCCACCGGGGAGGGGAAGACTCTGGTGGCCACCCTGCCTGCTTATCTGAACAGTCTGAGGGGAGAGGGCGTCCATATCGTCACCGTGAACGACTACCTGGCCAAGAGGGACAGTGAATGGATGGGGGCGATCTACCAGTTTCTGGGCCTCTCCGTCGGGGTAATCGTCCACGAATTGAATGACCAGGAGAGGAAGAAAGCATACGGTTGCGATATCACCTACGGGACGAATAACGAATTCGGGTTTGACTACCTCAGGGACAATATGAAGTTCGATATCCATGATTATGTCCAGAGGGATCTGAATTATGCCATCGTGGACGAGGTGGACAGCATTCTGGTCGATGAAGCGAGAACGCCCCTCATCATCTCCGGTCCTACCGAGGAATCGACCGACAAGTACTATAAGATCAACCGGATCATCCCAAGTTTGAAACAGGGAAAGGATTACCAGATTGAAGAGAAGACCCACGCCGCTTTTTTAATGGAAGAAGGAGTGGCTCAGGTGGAGAGACTGCTCCATGTGGAGAATCTCTACGACCCCAGAAATATCGAAACCCTCCATCATGTTAACCAGGCCTTGAAAGCCCATACCCTTTTTAAAAGGGATGTGGACTATGTGGTAAAGGATGGCCAGGTGGTCATCGTCGACGAATTCACCGGCAGGTTGATGCCCGGAAGGAGATGGAGCGATGGCCTCCATCAGTCGGTCGAAGCAAAGGAGAATGTGAGGATCGAGAACGAGAATCAGACTCTGGCCACCGTCACCTTCCAGAACTATTTCCGGATGTATAAAAAACTGGCCGGCATGACCGGCACGGCGGACACCGAAGCGGCTGAGTTCCGGAAGATTTACAATCTGGATGTGGTGGTCATTCCCACCAATATGCCCCTGATCCGGACCAATTATTCCGATGTCATATATAAAACGGAGGAGGAAAAATTCCGTGCCGTCGTCAGGGAGATAGAGGAACTCCATCAACTGGGCCGTCCTGTTCTGGTGGGAACGATCTCGATTGAGAAATCCGAGAGGTTGAGCCATCTGCTGAAGAAACGAGGGATTCCGCATAATGTTCTCAATGCAAAGCATCATGAGAGGGAGGCTGAGATCATTGCCCAGGCAGGAAGGGCGGGAACGGTTACCATCTCCACAAATATGGCGGGAAGGGGAACAGATATCCTCCTCGGAGGGAATCCAAAATTCCTGGCCAGAACCATGGTTGAAGAGAAAGACGATCCAGAAGAGATGCAAAAGGTTTATGAAGAGGCTTACAGGAAAGCCCTGAGCATCATCCAGAAGGAGAAGGGGAAGGTTGTCCAGTTAGGAGGTCTCCATGTCCTCGGAACCGAGCGGCATGAGGCGAGACGGATCGACAACCAGTTGAGGGGAAGATCGGGAAGACAGGGCGATCCGGGTTCCTCCAGGTTTTATCTCTCTATGCAGGACGATCTTCTGAGGATCTTCGGTTCGGAGAGAATTTCTAACATCATGGACCGGCTGGGCATTGAGGAAGACCAGCCCATTGAGCATAACCTTGTGACCAGGGCGATCGAGAATGCGCAGAGGAAGGTCGAAGCCCATAACTTTGAAATCCGGAAACATCTGCTCGAATATGACACTGTGATGAATCAACAGAGAGAGGTGATCTATACCCAGAGGAGGGAGGTTCTGGCCGGAGAGGATCTGAGAGAGTCGGTCATGGAGATAGTAGAGGAGCAGGCCGAGGGGATCGTGGACCTCTTTATTGACGAGAAGGCCCACCCGGAGGATTGGGATCTGAAGGGGCTCCAGGATGCCCTCTATCAGCAGTTCTCTTTCCGGTGGTCCGCTCCCTCCCCTGAAGAGGATGGCCTCAATCGGGAGCGATTGAAGGAGATGATCATTGAGAAGGCAAAGGAGGTCTATCAGAAGAAGGAGGAGGAGTTCGGAGAGTCGACCCTCCGCTATCTCGAAAAGGTGATCATGCTCCAGTCGGTCGATCACCACTGGAAGGACCATCTCCTCGCGATCGATCAGTTGAAGGAGGGGATCGGGTTAAGAGGGTATGGCCAGAAAGACCCCCGGATTGAGTATCAGAGAGAGGCCTATCAGATGTTTCTCGAGATGCTAGAGAGGATTAAGAGGGATACGGTTGAGAAGCTCTTTGCCATCCAGATTGCAAAGGATCAGGAAGTGAGGGAGATGAAAGCGGAGCGGAAGCAGACCTTCGTCATGAGCCGGGGAACGGAGGCCGCTTCGCAGAGGGGCGGAGAGACAGAGGATGGGAAAGGGGTGACGGTGCGCCGGGAAGGAAAGAAGGTGGGCCGCAACGATCCCTGCCCGTGCGGAAGCGGCAAGAAGTATAAGAAATGCTGTCTGGAAAAGGAAGAAGCAAGAGCATAGTGAATATTGCGGATTTCGGAATGCGAATTGCGGAGTTGAAATTTTCTCTACCCTCGCAGGAGAGGAATAAAATAAAGACCCTCTCCCCTTGGGGGGAGAGGGTAAGGGTGAGGGGGAAATGAAATTACACAACTTCATAGTGCCGGGTTTTCGATTTGCGGGAATTTCGGCAGGGATTAAGAAAGATGGGAAGAAGGATCTGGGCTTGATCTACTCCGAGGTCCCTGCCCAGGTGGCCGG
>DYHU01000633.1 GCA_020724025.1 Syntrophorhabdus sp.
AGATTAATGGCATTGGTGATCGCCACAACCCAGAAGACCGTCGCAGGAATAGAAAGGATTCCAAGGCGAATCGTACCAAAAGGTAGGTTGATCGCCTCAATCTTATAGATGGTGAGAGCAACGATGAGCCCGGCGATGATCTGGAAGAAGAATTTGGCACTCGGAGGCATCCTTCGGAAATCATCCACAGCACCCAGCCAGAGGACGATGGTTGAAGCGATCAGTAACCACCCGAAGTTGATCTCTTTTAAATAATTGGGAGGAAAATGGAAGAAACCGAATTGGGAAGAGATAAGAAAAAGCAGGTAGAAGGCGACAAAGATCGAAAGCCCGCCGAGCCGGGGGACCGGCCTGGTGTGGGTTTTTCTTCCGCCTGGCAGATCGACAGCTCCAAGCTTCGTGGCAAGAAATCTCACCAGCGGAGTAAGCAGAAAGGAAAGGCCTAAACCTGTTAGGAATAGAATTAGATACTTGAGCATTTTAAAGGTCTACTCCGGACATTCGGTCTATCTCGTTAAGGGGGTTGGGGATGCTAATGACTTAATAATTAAGTTAGAGAGTGTGCCTTGTTATTTCTCTTTTGTGGCTTCGCATTGTTTTTGTGTAGATTCGCAGACTTCAAGAAGGGATTTGAAGAAAGGAGAATGGGTGTCGACTTCGTAGTAGACTCTGTCCCGCGTTTCCCTCTTTTTGACGATCTCGAGATCTACCAAGTTTTCCAGCTCTCTCTGAGTGGGTTGCAACGATAGGCCGGTCTCAAACATGATTTCTCGCTGATAAAAAGCCACCCCAACATGAGCAAAGAGAAACTCAAGAATCCTTGCCCTGGAAACAGAGCCAAAGAGTCTAACCAACATCTCTTCTGGATCTAATCTCTTATTCATAAATCAGGAATCATAGGGAGATAGTAGGAAATTGAGATAGAAGGATATAACTAACTTAAAAATTAAGTCAGAAAGTTATAACCGGTTACACGCCAAAGGGGCCTTAAAAATAGGGGAGCTTCTCTCTATTTAATTTCCCAGGCGTCATCTGACTTTAAAATTAAGTCAAAGTGTTAAGAGGATAAAATCAATAATCGGGTCATCCATCCGATTGTCTCTCAATAGATCTCCGATTTTTTCAATGAAGCTGTAACCAAAAAACGAAGTGAGTAGAGTGAAAACTGACATAAAATTGATTCAGACAAGTAGGAGGGGAAAGTCGTGGTGACAATATAATCATTCGTCAAATCACTTCTCAATGCATCCCAGTTTTTTTCACGTGAAGAGGGTGACTGAAAAAGGGAGTCAAGTTAAAACTGACTTAAAAAT
>DYHU01000634.1 GCA_020724025.1 Syntrophorhabdus sp.
AAGAAGCCCTTTCACCTTTCCTCCGAACTGGGGAAGGCGAACAAAGAGGCCGTAAGGCTTGACGTCTTCGACAATCCCTCTCAGGACCTGCCCTGTCTCAAGACGCACCTTATCCGAACCCTCCTCTTCTATGATCTTTCTCTTGACACCCACCTCTTTGATCGACAGGGATATTCGATGCGCTTCGGAATCAACTCCCATGACCAGCACATCGACCCAATCCCCCTCCTTAAGAAGCCGGCTGGGATGGGAGAGACGCTCATAGCTGATTTCGGAGATGTGGACCAGGCCATCCACGCCTGGCGCCACCTCCACGAAAGCTCCGAAGTCGGTAAGCCTTGAGACCTTTCCACGAATGATCTCTCCTTCCTCAAATCCAAGGCCCTTCTCCCAGGAGTCAGGCTCGAGGGCTTTGATGGAGAGAGAGATTTTAGGCCTTCCCTCCTTGTCCGGCTCGACCTTCAACACTTTGACCTTCACCTGCTGACCGGGTTTGAGGACATCAGAGGGATGATTGATTCTCCCATGAGAGATCTCGGAAATATGGACCATCCCTTCAATCCCTCCTAAGTCCACGAAGGCGCCGAAGTGAGTCAATTTCGTAACCTTTCCCTCGCATTCCAGATCGGGCTTCAGTCGTTCCAGCGTCTCCTTCGATCTCTTCTCCTGCTCTTCCTCCAGGAGTACACGCCGGGATACGATGATATTCTTCCCCCTCTCTTTGATCTCCATAATGCAAAACGGGTATCTCGCTCCGAGATGGTCCTCCGGTTTTTCTGTGAAGATCAGGTCGATCTGACTTAACGGGCAGAAGGCGCGAATGCCTGAAAGATCGATCTCAAAACCTCCTTTGATGACACCTGAGACTCTCCCTTCTACGGGGAGGAAATTTTCTTTTGCCTCCTGCAGGACCTCAAGGAGATCCGCACCCTGAACCTTCATCCCTTTGGTAAGATGGATGCCCTCTTTGACCGAGGCCACTCGCATCTCGACCCGGTCCCCCGGTTTGACCGTAAGGTTCCCCTTCCTGTCCAAAAATTCGCCAATATCCGCAAGGCCCTCGCTCTTCCCTCCCAGATCAACGAAGACCGTATCCTTACCGATCTTTGCCACCCTTCCGGATATCCTTTCTCCGGGGCGGACCCTGCGGCCCGGGGATTCGGAGCTGGCCTTCAAAAGCTCCTCAAAACTGTTCTCTTCATTCATCTCTTTTTCTGTCATCACACTACACCTTGTATTCAAAATAGTTTTTTCGTAGATATTACATGATGGTTTCGTAAAAAGTATGAAAAGGCTATTTTCTGTCATTCCT
>DYHU01000635.1 GCA_020724025.1 Syntrophorhabdus sp.
GCCATTAAAGGCCGCCAGATCCTTGAGTATTCTGGATGGCTCGACCATCTCAGACCGGGGGATATCGTAGCTGTCAAAACTCATATGGGGGAGGCTTACAATGTCGGTTACTTAAGGCCGGTCATTGTTCGAACATTTGTGGATGCCCTCAAAGAGCGGGGTTGTAAACCATTTGTTACGGACACAACCACCATGCCCTATCACCCATGGATCAGCAGGACGTTGGCCGTGGATCATCTCGAAACGGCCAACCGCAACGGTTTTAACCAGGCCTCCATGGGTTGTCCGATCATCATCGCTGACGGCTGGTTGGGAACAGACGATGTGATCGTTGATCTCAAAGGTCGAGGGAACTATTTAAACAAACAGTTTGTCGCTCGAGCCATTGCGGATGCGGATGCCCTGTTTTCTGTGGCCCATTTCAAGGGTCACCCTGCCGGAGGTTATGGAGCGGCGATCAAAAACATTGGTGTCGGCTGTGCAAGCAAACGGGGCAAGATGAACCTTCACGGCGCTCTGGCCGGTGATAAACCTGTTATTCAAACCGAGCTCTGCCCTGGACGAAAGTGTGAATGGTGGGAAACCTGTGAGGGATGTTGCCCGGAAGGGTCGATAAAGGTGACGGATAAAGGATTAGAGGTTGACCTGGAATCATGTGTCTATTGCTTTGCCTGTGCTAACTTATGTGTGAATATGGCTGGGATCAAGGCGATTCAGCGCTTCGATCACCTGCCCGCTCTGGGGAGGCGTATCGCCGATTCAGCGCTTGCTACAATGATGACCAAGGAATCCAACAAAGTGTTCTTCATTAACTATGCCCTGGATATTACTCCTGCCTGTGACTGTTATGGATGGACGGATACGCCTTTGGTGAACAGCATAGGAGTTTTGGCCTCTCTGGATCCGGTCGCTGTGGATAAGGCATGTATCGATCTGATGAACGAAGCTCCCGGCCTGATTAATTCTGAAGCCGAAGAATTTAATGCCCTTGCCCCAGGGTCGAAAAAGTTAAATCTCATCAAGGGAAAAGATATTGAGGTTCAGGTCTATGGCGGGGTAGAGAATGGTTTGGGCGTAGCCGACTATGTGATTAAAGAAGTTCCGCTTGATCGAAGTCAAGAGGCCATCGCACGCCTCTACCCAGAGAAGGTAAGGGCAAAAAAGCTCAAGCCGATGTACGAAAAGAACCATCCTCTGTCTAATCTGGACACCGTTTCCTTCGGCCGTCCTACTGAAGGGGTGGCCAATCCAAAGTATCCCAAAAAGTGACGGGAATATGAACGCCGCGCAATCATTAAAGGAAGGACTTAGG
>DYHU01000151.1 GCA_020724025.1 Syntrophorhabdus sp.
CTGGATTCCTGCTGGAGTTTATCCCGAACTTTGTTACGGGACAGGAATGACAGAAAATAGCCTTTTCAGACTTTTTACGAGAACATCATTAAAGGAGGGGCTCATCAATGAATATCGGTGGAGTATCGATCATCCTGCTTCTCGGCATCCTCAACTTCCTTCTTATCCTCTTTCAGATAAGCACAGGGCTTCACTGGATCAAAGTCCCCTTCGGGGTTCATAAAAAAACCGGGATGACTCTCTTTATTAGCGCCACCTTTCATGCCATTCTCGCAATCCTCGCTTCATAGGAGAGCCTCTCGGGCCTTATAATATCTTCTGTGGTTTGAGCATGAGAAATTGGTGGCGATCAGCAGAGCGAATGGTGATCTCGCGGATCTGAATCCCCTGGAGGATCGTGAGCGGGACATCCACTCCTGCATCTCCCAGCGCCCAGATCTTGCGATAAAAATCTCCAAGCCCTTTTACCGTTTCTCCCTTCACAGTAAGTATAAGGTCGCCGGTTCTTACCCCCGCCTTTTCCGCAGGACTACCCGGCGTAATCCGGATGATGAAGACTCGACCCTGTGCTTCCTCCGAGTTGATTCCCAACCACGGTCTGGGTGGCTTTCGTGGCCGGCCTTTTGTGATCAGATCGTCCAGAATCGAAGGCAGGAGGTCAATCGGAACAAAGATATTACAGGGGATGGTGCCGAATCCCGGGATCACCACCTGGCTGAAAAGAGACCCGATGCCCACGAGTTGACCATTCCGGTCGATCAACGCCGCTCCGCCAAAATTGACATAAGCCGGCGCAGTATAGAGGGCATCTTCGAGAAGATATTCCCAGTACCCCGTAAACTCTTTCCGGCTGATGACCTGTACAGCCTGAACCGCTTCTTGGCCTCCATGGCCTGCTACCAGAACCGGTTCACCCTCCCTCACCTTGGACGATTGACCGATCTTGATTGGCTTCACATCGAGGGGTTTTTCTGTTCTCAAGAGACCAAAGCCTGTCGCATGATCATAACCGACAAACATGGCGTTCATGGGCTTTCCTTCTGGTCCAGTCACCTCGATGCTCTCAGCCTCAATAATGAGATAACCGATCGTTAAAATATGCCCCTTCGAATCGATGACTACTCCATGGCCTTCCCGCTCTGTTCCCAGGGTTCTTGCGGTTTGGGCTTCCTGGGGAATGACCGCCTTGATCTTCACAACGGCTTTAAGGATCTCTTGGGCTTCCTGGTCTGCATAGGCAGGCAGGCTGATGGCGATGGAAATAACTATCAGGATTGCGAGGACGACCTTTTTCATCTGGCACCTCCGATCTTTCTCCCCCCTATTCTTCCTTCTCACCTTGCTGACCCGGCAAACTTCACCCCTTCGATCGTGTCGCTGGCCATCCAAGAAGGGACCATACCTTTTCTAATTATAGTCTACACGAATGTCTCCGGATTTACCAGAACCTAAATGGAGCGATTCTTTTTGAAATACCCTGTAGCCGCCCCGTTTCTTCGGGACGTTTTAAAATCGCCTATTGGGTGATTCGTAGGGCAAGGCTTCAGCCTTGCCTGCCTACCGCAGGCGGGACATCAGAAGCAACCCTAAAAGGTTGCCCTACGATTAAATTTATGAAAATCCCTCAACTTAGGAGCCTGTTGCACAAATGACTAATCGAGTGTTTTGTCATGCTGAACTTGTTTCAGCATCTGGTAAAATCAACGAGTTATGAGACCCTGAAACGAGTTCAGGGTGACAAATCAGGGTTTGTGCAACAGGCTCTTAGGCAGAAATTAAAAACAGGGTCAGGCCAGATAAGGTTCCCATTGTTTTAAGGTTTCATGAATGTAGCCGGCTGGTAGTTTGGTTACAACCCGATTGTGACCGGGCAGAAGAATTTTTACCTCCCGCTCGGAAAGCTGTTTCAAGGAATCCTTGAGCGCCGCTCCATCAGCTCCAAAAAGATCGAACCGGCCGATGGCATGATCCACATAGAGGACATCGCCTGGAATGAGAATTTTTTCGGCTGAATCATAGAGACCAATACTGCCCAGAGAGTGCCCAGGAATATGAATCACCTCCCAGGCCATATCTCCTATCTTCAGGGTTTCTCCTCCCTGAAGTTTTTGATCGACCTTGAAAGTAAAGGATCCGGACTTTATCCCATACTGCATCTGACAGACCTGCTGAAACATGTCCATCCCGTAAACCGTTCTCTCGTCTCCCTGTTCCAGGGGTTCTCCCTCCAGACGGTGGATCCAGAGCTCTGCCCAGGGAATTCTCTTCTGAATCTCAGCGAGAGCGCCGATATGGTCGAAATGGGTATGGGTCATAATGATTCTTTTGATATCCTCCAGATTGATCCCCATCTTCTCAATCGAATCAATCTTATAATCCCCCTTTCCGATGAGACCCGGATCGATGAGGGAAAGGTCCTTAGAAGATGGATTTCCAATCACACAGGTGTGGGAATCCGGCATCATCTCGTCCTGCCCCGGAATGAAATAGACACCCTCGGTAATCTTTGGCATGATCACCCTCCGTTTGTATTGATTTTAAAATCGAATAACCCAATGATGAGACTATTGTCAATCTTTTACACAGAACCGTTAAGGAAGCACCAAATCCCAACCAAAACCTTTTGGGCCATTTGGTTATTTAAATTTGGAGCTTATTTGGAATTTGTGATTTGTGATTTGAAATTTTATCTATTGCCCCCCTTTTCTTACCTCTTGACCTGCACGGGAACGGCATGATAAAGGAAAGGACAAGGAGGAATTAAAATGGGAGAAAAGATACCGGCACGACAGGAAGCCTTAGAATTTCTTCATCAATACAATGAGAGCGATAGTCTTCGAAAGCATGCCTATGCGGTCGAAGGGGTCATGCGCTACATCGCAAGGAAGCGGGGCGAGGACGAGGAGAAATGGGGGATCATCGGTCTGATTCACGATCTCGACTATGAGAAGTTTCCCGACCAGCATTGCACCAAGACAGGAGAGATCCTCAAAGAACAGGGATGGCCAGAGGAGTATATCCGGGCCGCTGTCTCTCATGGGTGGGGTATCTGCTCTGAGGTCAGGCCCGAGACCGATTTAGAAAAGTATCTCTATACCATCGATGAGCTCACGGGGCTCGTCGTAACGACCGCTCTGATTCGTCCCTCAAAGAGTGTTTTAGATGTCCAGGTGAAATCCGTAAAGAACAAATGGAAGGATAAGAGATTTGCCGCCGGCGTGGATCGTTCGATCATCGAAAAAGGAGCGGAGATGCTTCAGGTTGGTCTGGACGAACTGATCGACGACACGATCAAGGGGATGCAGGAGGTCGCGGAATCCATTGGATTGAAGGGAAATCTGTGAACTTGGGTAAATTCAAACCTTCCCTATGGGAATGATATAGAGGGGTTCTTCTTCGATTCCCAGAATCTCTTTGACCTGCTTATCTTCAAAGGCTCCAATCATGACTGTTCCCATATTTAAAGCGACGGCTTGAAGGGAAACATTCTGGCCCACATGACCTACCTCCATATGGACATAACGCATCCCTCTCTGACCATAATGGCCGGCAGTTCTATCATAATCTGCGGAAATGATAATACTAATAGGTGCCCTTTCGATCATCCTCTGTTCCAGGGCCGCCCGGCACAACCCTCTCCGGACATCCTGTTCTTTGATCCTTTCCAGAGTGTGTTTTGAAATGGAGTAATGATAGACCCCTGGCTCCAGCCCTTCCACCTCACCCACAACCAGATAGATCTCCAGTGGATAGGTTGCGCCTGCAGAAGGAGCAGTTCTCCGATAGAGATTTTTGCCTGAGCCTGCCCAGAGAAGTTGAGAAACCTCCTCTAAACTCAATGAGCCCTTCTTATAGTCTCTCACCGATCTTCTTTGATTAAGGGTCTCTTCGATCGAAAGGGCCCCTTTCTCTTTCGGTTTTGGAAGTGTAATTTCTTTTACCATATCCCACCCCTTTCTCCTGACTGGGTCAAGCCTGAACCAAACAAGTTCAGGGAGGGCTGATGCATTCCCGCCAGGGCGGGACTAAAGCCCTGAGTGACAGGTTGGCCTGGAGATTTAAGGTTCATCACTGAGGGGTTACTTTATATGTTTTGACAAGCCTGCCCCTGCCATATATAATCTACCCATAAATAGAATAAACTTAAAAAATAAGTTGGGCAACAAGAAATAAAATTTCTTCATAACTATTCATAGTACCTAAAGGATATTGAGACTTCGATACGCCATCCTATGGATACACCGGGGAAAAAAGTTGAGAGCAAAGTCCCCAGGGATGCCGATTTGAACCGTATTCTATGCGAAGTTCTTCGAGAACGCGAAACAGCAATCCATGGGATAAGGAGAGCGCCAAGATGACAGGTAAGGAATTCCTAAATTCTCTGGCAAAAGGGCAATCAGACATAGTTCAGATACTACTCGATATTATCGCCGAGACGGCTTCTCCGTACTGTGTTATCGGTGGTCTGGCCGTGAATGCTTACGTTGAGCCGGTGGTGAGCCTTGATGTAGATATTGTAATAGCGGTTAAAAATGTGGAAGCGGCCTCCCGTGCTGCCGAAAGGCGGGGATTAAAAATTGAACAATTCGAATATAGCTTGAACATCAGCAGTCCTCAATCGGATCTTCGGATTCAACTTCAGACTGATCCTCGATACCAGGAATTTATTCCCCGTGCAGAGTTGAAGGATGTCCTGGGTTATAAGATGTATGTGGCCGGCCTCGACGACGTTTTGCAGGGAAAAGTGTGGGCGTACTCCGATCAAAACAGGCGGAGAAGCAAACGACAAAAAGATCTGGCTGATATTCTGCGTATCATTGAAATATATCCAAAGCTCAAGGCCAAACTCCCTCCGATTCTGCAAGAGGAATTAGAGAAGGAATAGTCAGGGAACAAACCACTCCGGTGGATGGCTTACAGCTACCATTGACCTCCGACGATAGGCATAAGGAAGGGCTCAATCATCAAATGGCCACTCCTGATATCAAAACAGGCGCTTGTCAGTCTAAAATTCTTTTAGCGTATAATACACTCCCCTGACTACCTCTGCCATCTTTTCAAAATCGAGCGTATCAATCGTATCCGTCTCCTGATGGTAATTCTGATTCCTGAAGAACGAAGTGTCGGTCACCATAATGGCCCGGTATCCATGACGCCAGAAGGAATAATTGTCCGAAAGATTGATCCCCCCGAAAAATTCCGGAGCGGTTAACGACCTCGCATCGATGGCCGAATGTTTTCTGATTCCTTTTTTGAAAAGGGAGACATATTTCGATGAGCGAAAATTCCCCACCACCCCGATGAAGTCCGCTGTCCTGGGATAGAAAAGGTTCATGCCCGGAAGGGGATAGTTTTGAATTCGTTCCGGGCGGAAGAACCCGATCATCTCCAGCGAAACCATCACTTCAACCGGGCACCCTTGTTCTTTCAGATGTTTTGCAAAAACCATGCTTCCCATATTGGGGAATCCAAAGCAGGGAGGTTCCTCATTGACAAAGGCAACAAAGATAAGGATCTTTCTGTTCTGGATGTTCTGATATAACCTTGCCAGTTCCAGCAAACCTGCCACAGCCGAACCATTATCGTCAGCGCCGGGCGTTCCAGGAACGGTATCATAATGGGCGCCGATGATTACCGTTTCCTTCTCCGTTCCGGCCTTTTCAGCGATCAGGTTCGAGACATTCTTCCCGTAGCACGAATAGGTCTGACGCCACACCGTATATCCAGAGGAGGTGAAGGCCGATTCGATATATTCAGCGGCCCGAGAGAGGGAACCCTCCCTCCAGAGATGCCGCTCTCCGATGTTGCAGGAGAAAAACTCGACATGTCTATAAAGATTTTCCTTCACAGCCTGCTTCTCGAACGGATGATGTTCTTTATCCATACGGCTGACTCTCATCTCTTTGGCATGAAAAAACTTAACTCCGGCCATTTCCTTCAATGACGGTGGCGATGTGGCGGACCATCTGGCGATAGACATCGAGGAAGATGTCGGGAGAGAGGAAGTAGTCAGGGTTCTCGTCATAAAAGGAAGAGATCAACTTCTTTGCCGCCTCATCGATATCGCGGGTGGACTGGTAGGCCTCTTCCATCTGAGCCCGTTTCTTTTTCGCCATCTCGATCGTTACCGGGATGAATCTCCCGGCTTCTTCTCCGACCACATATCCATAGTGGTCGGCGCAGTAGTATTCCACTTCGAGAGGCTTTAATCGCTCAAGACTCTCCTGATACTTGGTGTAGTTAGAATTACCTGAGGTGACGATCGTCTCATCGAATGGAATGCCTCCCCCATCCGTGGGAAAGAGAGCTTTGAACTCAGGAAGATAGGCCGCAATACAGCACGATGAATGGCCTGGGATTTCAAGGATCGAAACCTCTATGCCACCCAGATCGATCCGGTCCCCTTCCCGGACCGTTCTGCCGGAAACATCATCCCTCCACTCCAGGTCGTATTCTGAATAGATCCCTTCCCGTTGCATCCTCTTTGCCACATTCCGGCTGAACTCATTGATCGTAACGACGGCCTTCTCCATCTTGAGGAGCTCCCACGCCCTTTCGGAACCACAGACTTCAATCCCCGGATGTCTGCGTTTGAAGAAGGGAATGATCCCCACGTGATCGAAATGGGAGTGAAGGATCAGAACCTTTTTAATCCTGCTCTCATCGATTCCAAATTCTTTAAACTGTTCAAGGAGATCCGGAACGATGTAGCTCATGCCTCCGCTCACAATCATGGAGCCATCCTTCCCTTCCAGAAGATAAACCCCTGATTCTTTGCGGCCTAAAAACCAGATGTGATCCCGAACTTTCCCCGGTTTGCGAATTCTCATGGATTTCTTCCCTTCCTGATCGGAGTCGCCTCAATATAACAAAAAGACAGGATTATGGCAATTACAGGGGGGTTTACCCATCAGGAGATTGCCGAAACCCTCGGGATCAGCGTCGAAAATGTTAAAGTGAAGCTTCACCGGGCCCGAAAAAGATTAAAAACTATCCTTGAGGAAAAATGTGCTTTTGAGAGAGACGAGAGAAATGTTTTTATCTGTATGCCTGCCGAACAGAAACCGGAGAAGATAAAGACTCCGTCGAATAAGAGGAAGGGATGATAAATATAAGCGGTCGGTGAGAGTTACTTGCGGAGTATGAACGCTCCGGCAACCCGTATCCGTTTTTAAAAATGGGAACCTTTGTCAAAGAGAGATCTGTTGCCGACTATTTCAGTTTAAAGAGATGGAGTGCGTTTTCATAAGCGATCTTATTGGCAAGTTCTGGAGGAAGGACAGCAAGCAGGTGTTCCGTTTCAACCCTCTTCCCTCTGGGAGGTCCTATCTGGAAGGGGGCTCTTGGCGTTACATAAAAAATGTCGCTGCCGATGACAAACCGGTCCGGGTAGGTTTGGATCAGGTTGAGCCATTCCGGTTTGATTCGGAAGTCCTCTGTCAGGGGCCTCATCTCAGCCAGGCTGTCCCGCCTGATCTTGAAGCTCATGTAGAGGTTGGGATGCCTGCCCAACAGTTGGGCGCAAAGCTCCGGGGTACGGTGCCCGGTATTGCACCATCCCGCATGGGCCCAGATGACCCTGGCATTCCGGTTGTGAGCGAGCAACCGCTCGAAGGCCGCGATGTTTGTACGCAGGACCTTCGGATTATGAGGGGATTCGAGCCTTCGGATCTTTGGCAAGTCCATGTCTTGGGGAACAGCCTCCATATGGATGTCAATGGGCACTCCATGGCGTGCGGCAATGTCGGAGAGAAACAAAAATAAGGGGTGGTCCGGAGGGGCCGATAGATAGGGATGGTCGTAATTTAAAGAGAGGTGTTCTGCCGTCAGTTCTCCAAATCCGATGGCTCCCTTCGAAAGAATCTCTACGGCCGTCTTCTCAAACCGGCTCTCCATCCCTTGTCTCAGAGTCCCCCCCCGCACGGCCTGGTGAATCATCACGTTAAGTGTCCCCCCGCCTCCCAGAAAAGCAAACGTACCGGGAAACTTCCTGGCAATGCGGACCAGATCCTCAAAGGTGAACCGATGGGGATGGTCCGGAGAGAAAGGGGGAGGCATGATAAACATCTTTTTGATCCCGGACTGCTTCATGGCGGCCATGGCCATTCTGGCCGCTCCCTCATAGTCCATTTCATCAATGCCCTGACGCCCGCCAAAACGTCCGAAGAGGTGGTTGTGGGTATCAATGAACCCAATGCTCCTCTGTGTGAGAGACTCTCCGGGCATGCTGGCAGGTTTCCTTTCAATATTCTCCGTAATGGCAGGACCACAACCCAAAGACATTGCCATCAAACACACACACGCTATGATCGCCAACAAAACCCTTTTCATCCTGTTCCTTCCGGAGATCATTTCTTGATTACCGACGCCTGATAACGAATTGATTCGCTGAAAAGTGGATACTGTTAGCCTTTTATTTGATTGACAATTGAAGATGTGACCCCAACTGGAAAGGGATTAACCGGCAAGGTTAACCCCTTCTGATTTTCTGGTGGAGCAGAGGGGATTTGAACCCCCGACCTCCAGAGTGCGATTCTGGCGCTCTCCCAGCTGAGCTACTGCCCCATTTCAGCGTGACTCGTGATTCGTGAATCGTGAATGGGAAAAAATCTTAAATTATTGTATCATTAAATTTGATGGTCTCGTAAAAAGTATGAAAAGGCTATTTTCTGTCATTCCTGCGCAGGCAGGAATCCAGGGCTTCCTGTGAAAACAGGAACCCAGATGTTTATGGTTCCCTGCTTTCGCAGGGACGGCGTCTGGATTCCCGTTTTCACGGGAATGACGATTTTTTACGAATTCATTAAATTTAAACT
>DYHU01000636.1 GCA_020724025.1 Syntrophorhabdus sp.
TTGGCGGGGATGCCGCGCTGGATGGCAGGGGACTCGATTGCAGTGTCCAATCGACGGATGGACTTCTGATGGGAAGCCAGAAGCAATTCGAGAAATTGATTCAGAAACTGGATTCCTATCCCAATCTTCAAAAAATCGGTCAGGCATTAAGAGAGACATTCCAGAATATTTTTAAAAGCCATTTCACCCTGCGCTGTCGTCGACGGACATTGAGCCTAGGTGAGAGAACACTTTTAATGGGAGTTCTTAATATCACCCCGGATTCCTTTTCAGATGGTGGACTCTTTTTCGATAAAGATAAAGCCATTGCTCATGGCCTGAAGATGGCTGAAGAGGGAGTCGATATCATTGATATCGGAGGAGAATCGACAAGACCCGGCTCAAAACCGCTTGGACTGGAAGAAGAACTCCGCCGGGTTCTCCCTGTGATCGAGGCCCTTTCGAGAGAAGCGGAGGTTTCCATCTCAATCGATACCTATAAATCGGAGGTCGCCCGGCGGGCCATCGATGCAGGAGCTGAAATAATAAATGATATCAGTGGATTGCACTTTGACCCTGAACTCGCCCGTGTGGCGGCCAAAGAGCATACCCCCATTGTCCTGATGCATATTCGTGGAACACCCGAGACGATGCAGAAGGATGTCCATTATGACTCTCTATTTTCTGAAATTATCGAATATCTTAAAGAGGGTATCCGGCGAGCGGAATCCGCGGGAGTGGACTCTGAACAAATAGTCGTTGACCCTGGAATTGGTTTTGGGAAAACCCTTGAGAATAACCTCCTCATTATAAAACATCTTTCAGAATTCCGGATCCTTGGAAAACCCATTCTCCTCGGGACATCCCGGAAAAGTTTTATCGGGAAGATTCTTGATACAAATGCGGAGCAGCGTCTTGAAGGAACCCTCTCAAGCATTGCCATCGGCGTTCTAAACGGCGCCCATATTATCAGATCTCATGATGTCCTTCAGGCAAAGAGAGCGATTGCGGTGGCCGATGCGATAAAAATGGCTGATTAACTTTTGTGCTACTCAAAACAACACTATTATTTCCCTCTCCCCTGGTGGGAGAGGGTGTGGGTGAGGGGGAAAAACCTTATTCACCCCCACCTCAATCCTCCCCCATCAAGGGGGAGGATAATACTTACAAATTTTCATTGTTTGAGCCTGTCCCGTATAAACGGGAGGTAACGAACCCATTATGAAAGATTGCCTTGAAAAGGGAGGCAGGTAGAACCAAATGATACGCAAATTATTCGGGACGGATGGAATCAGAGGGGTTGCCAATGTCGATCCAATGACCGGAGAGT
>DYHU01000637.1 GCA_020724025.1 Syntrophorhabdus sp.
GCCCTCGAAGCCTCAACGGTCTTTCTCATCATCTCAAAGCCTCCCAGGGCATGGAGGTTGAACATGGCCACCTGGTGTTTCGTGGCCTCCTCTCCGGCCTTTGCCACGGTATTGGGGATATCATGGTATTTGAGGTCGAGAAAGGCCTTCTGCCCCTTCTGGCAGATCATGTCGATCACTTTTGGCCCGGAGTGGGTGAAGAGCTGTTTCCCCACCTTAAATATGCCCACGCGGTCTTTCAGAAGTGTGACCCAGCGCTGAGCCTCATGAAAATGCTCCACATCGAGGGCAAAAATGATTTTATCTTTAGGGCTGGTCGGAGGAGGATTCATTGCAAACCTTTCCTTTTGTTAGGTAACTTACCACAACCGGGGTTGCTTTACAAGAAGATCATATCCTGATATAAAAAAAGAGGAGATTTGGCAATGGACCAAAAGGAACCGGCACATCAGGAGATCAAGGAAGAAAATCGAAGGATTCGATTTTTAAGATTCCTGGTTGATCTCTCCCTCCAATCTATCCAGCAGGACGACCTCTCGCCTGAAGAGACCCTGGAGATAGTGGAGGATGTGAAACGGGCAGCCTGCGACCTCTTCCCGGAAAAGGAAGAGGTTTTTGAGTTGATTTACCGACCCCGCTTTCAACGGGTGATTAAGGAAAGGTTTGGCCCCGAATTAGAAAGATTTAGAGATTAAAAAATATTTCTAAGAAATTTTTCTTAAAGTTTGAGATGAGCAAGCTATACGAATTTCAGGGGAAAACGATTTTGTCAGAAGAAGGAATCCGGACCCCTTGCGGATTTTTACTAAAAAGGCCGGAAGAGGTGAAATCGAGATGGGGAAATTTTACTCATGGGGCCTTCCTGAAGGCTCAGGTCCTCGTAACGGGAAGGGGGAGAAAGGGAGGATCCAAATTGCCCTCGACCCCGACTGTTATCTTCTCACTCAGGAGGGAATCGGACAGAGCACAGTAATCAGCATTGGAGGAGATGCCATCCTCGGAAGTACTTTTCCAGATCTGCTCCCCCATTTCGAAAAGGATGAGGAGACGAAATGTGTCGCGCTCTTTGGTGAGATTGGAACGACCCAAGAGGAGAGAGTGGCTGAGATGATTTTGAAAAAAGAATTTAACAAACCCATCATTGCTTTCATCGCGGGACTCTCTGCTAAGGAAGGGGTGAGGTTCTCTCATTCGGGGGCCATCATCTCCGGCAAAAAAGGATCGGCAAAGGTCAAGAAGGAGAGGCTTGAGGAGGCAGGAGCGATCGTCCTCAATCAAATCACGGAATTTCCAGGGGTGATTTCA
>DYHU01000638.1 GCA_020724025.1 Syntrophorhabdus sp.
AGGGGTTGATATAGGTAATATACTGAAGCCACTCCGGCATATTCTCCAGAGGAAAGGCAAAGCCAGAAAGAATAAATGCGGGGTTCATGAAGAAGAAGGTGGAAATCTGCGCCTGCTGCTGGGTCGATGAGATGGTGGAGATGAAAAGGCCGATGCCCACAGAACTCACAAGAAAGAGGAGATTTCCCAGAAGGAGGACGAGAGGGTTTCCACGGAGGGGAACCTCAAACCAGAATACTCCGATTAATGCAATCATCACCACATCTATTAAACCGATTAAGGCGAATGGGAGCGTCTTCCCCACAATGAGTTCCCAGGGGCGGATAGGGGTGACCATGATCTGTTCGAGCGTCCCCATCTCCCGTTCCCTTACAATGGCCTGAGCGGTCAGGATCATAGGCAGGAGAAAAGCAATGGTGGCGATGACCCCGGGGACATAAAAAAACCGGCTTTCAAGATTGGGGTTGAACCAGACCCGGTGTTCCAGTTCCACCCCCGCCTCTTCGAAATCCCTCATCCCTTCCCGGTTAAGCCTTTTCACAATCATTTCAGTTGAATATTCGGAAAGAATCCGGCTCACATATCCCAGAGCAATCATAGCCGTATTCGACTCTGTCCCATCGACGATGATCTGGAGGGCGGCAGTGTGGCCCTTCTTTAATTTCCGTGAAAACCCGCTCGGGATTTCGAGGCTGAGGGTCATCTCTCCCTTTTTGATGAGGGCCTCAATCTCTTTGGGGGTTTGAGGATGAGAAACAATTTTGAAATATTTTGAACTTCTGAACCGGGCAATGAGATCCCTGGAGTCCACGCTCTGATCCAGATCCCTGATGGCGGTTGCGATGTTCTTCACATCGAGGTTCGCCGCATATCCGAAAACGATCAGTTGAAAAATGGGCGGAAAGATAAGCGTGATCCTCAACCGTTTATCCCTCAGAACCTGAATCAGCTCTTTTACGAAAAGAAATCGAACCCGTTTAAACATCTCTCACACTCCTCCCCTCCCCCTCCAAGGGGGGAGGGTAAGGGTGGGGGTGTTTTACCTCAACTCCTTCTTGAAACTTCTGGTCGCTACGACAAGCCCTAACAGCCCCATTCCGATTAAAACAAGTGTCTCCTGCCATAAAAAGGAAAGGTCCGATCCTTTTAGAAAGATCTCCTTGACGATGGTCACATAATACCGGGGTGCAATCCCGTAAGTGATGATCTGAAGCCAGAAAGGCATGTTCGAGATGACAAAGGTAAACCCTGAAAGAAGGAAGGTCGGAAGAAAACCGATGATCATGGCCATCTGGTTGGCTAACA
>DYHU01000639.1 GCA_020724025.1 Syntrophorhabdus sp.
TCTTGATCTCGACCAGACCCTTCTTCAAATTCTTCTCTCCCAGCGTCAATCTCAGGGGGATCCCGATGAGGTCTCCATCTTTAAACTTCACCCCGGGAGTTTCTTCCCGGTCATCCAAGAGGACTTCGATCCCTTCGTCCAGAAGAGTCTGATAGAGTTCTTCAGCCGTCTCCCTGAGAGGATCAACTTTTATATTCACAGGCAATATCAGGACCTGGAAGGGGGCAATGGGCATTGGGAAGATGATCCCATTCTCATCATAGGACTGCTCGATTGCGGCAGCCACCGTCCTTCCGACGCCGATGCCATAACATCCCATGACGATCTCTTTCTCCATCCCCTGATCATCCAGATAGGTGGCGCCCAATACCTTGCTATACTTGGTGCCGAGCTTGAAGGTGTGGCCCACCTCAATACCCTTATCCAGTCTCGTCTCTTCCCCACAAAGAGGGCAGAGGTCTCCAGAAGCAAATTTCCGTATATCGACAAACCGGGAGGCCTGAAAATCCCTGCCCGTATTGACATGGGTGAAATGATGGTCCTTCTCATTGGCACCGGTCACAAAGTTGGCCATGGCCTGAATGTCAAGATCGGCAAAGATGGGAATGGAAAGACCCATGGGGCCGGCAAACCCTTTCGGAGAACGGGAAACCTTCTCCACTGTCTCCTCATCGGCTAATTGAAGATCATCCGTTCCAAGAATGGTTTCCAACTTTTTCTCGCTGATCTCATGATCACCCCGGACCAGAGCGGCCACGCAACCTTTATTCGACACAAAGATGAGCGTTTTGACCAGATCCCTGGCTGAAGCCTTGAGAAATCGGGTAACCTCCTCCACGGTTCGCTGATCAGGGGTCAGCACCTTTTGGAGGGGCTTGAAGATTTTTGGATCGGGAGGAGGACCTCCTGTTTTCGATCTTCTGAAGTCCGCTCTTTCAATATTTGCCGCATAAGAGCATCGGGTGCAGCTCACAATCGTCTCTTCGCCGGTCTCCGCAAGGACCATAAATTCATGAGAATAGGTTCCACCGATGAGGCCGGATTCGGCTTCCACCGCTCTGAATTTCAGACCGCATCTCGTAAAGATTCGACTATAGGCATCGACCATCTTACCGTAGCTTACCTCTTCGCCCTTATCATCCGCATCAAAACTGTAGGCATCTTTCATGATGAATTCACGGGCGCGCATCACCCCAAAACGGGGCCGGATCTCATCCCTGAACTTGGTCTGAATCTGGTAGAGGTTGATGGGCATCTGGCGGTAGGACCGGATCTCCCTGCGTGCGATATCCGTGATCACCTCCT
>DYHU01000152.1 GCA_020724025.1 Syntrophorhabdus sp.
ATGGAGACATGGAAGAGGTTTGGTGGGAATGGAGAAGACGGAGGAGGAGAAGAGGCTGGAGGCGGGGTTTTAAAATGCTCCTGATCCTCGGACTCAGCTTCATCACTTTCCTCGTCCTGGGCATTCCCATTGCCTTTGTCTTGGGATTGACCTCCTTTGTGGGTCTTCTCTATTCAGGGGATATCCCCCTTCTGTTGATGCCCAAGGAGATGTTTTCAGGAACGGACTCCTTTCCTCTTCTCGCAGTTCCTTTCTTCATGTTGGCTGGAAATCTGATGAACGCCGGAGGGATCACCAAAAGGCTCGTCAATTTCTGTAACATCCTCCTGGGATATGTAAGGGGAGGCCTGGCTCTTGTCAATATTGTCGCCAGCATGTTCTTTGCCGGGATTACGGGAGCTGCGGCTGCGGATGCCTCGGCCATCGGTTCCATTCTGATTCCGGCGATGACCAAGGAGAAATACGACAGGGATTTTAGTGCCGCTGTGACGGCGGCTGCCTCTACGATGGGCCCGATTATCCCTCCGAGCATTCCGATGATCATATTTGGAGCAATTGCTGAGCTTTCCGTAGGGGCGCTTTTTCTGGCCGGTTTGATCCCTGGAGTGATGATCGGTCTCTCTTTAATGGGGGTGGCCTATACAATCTCGAGAAAGAGGAACTATCCAAAGGAAAAAGTTAAAACCCCAAAGGAATTCCTCGTTGGGTTAAAGGATGCTTTCCTTGCCCTTCTTATGCCTGCGATCATCATGGGTGGAATATTGGGAGGGATCTTCACACCGACGGAAGCAGCGGTGGTGGCTGTAGTCTATGCCTTCCTCGTCAGTTTCTTCATCTACCGGGAGATTCGCTGGAAAGACCTTCCAAAGGTGCTGATCGATAGCATCGTCACCACCTCAATCCTTATGCTGGTGATTGCCAACTCCGCCACCTTCGGTTGGATTCTCGCTAACCATCAGGTCCCACAGGCCGTGGCCCAAATTTTCCTTTCGATTTCCAACAATAAATGGGTCATCCTCTTTCTCGTCAACATCTTTCTTCTCTTTGTGGGAACGTTCATGGAGACCACAGCCTCTCTCATCATACTCACACCTATTCTCTTTCCTTTAGCTGTCAAAGTGGGAATCGATCCGATTCACTTTGGACTGGTGATGGTTTTAAATCTCGTCATTGGTCTCATCACCCCTCCTTTAGGCGTCTGTCTCTTTATCGCCTGCAGCATTGCCAGGATCACCCTGGAACAGATTGTCAAAGCCATCTTTCCCTTTCTCATCGCCGCCATTGCGGTTCTCTTCCTCGTCACCTACATTCCGGAGCTCTCCCTCTGGATCCCCCGGATGGTGATGAAATAGAAATCACTTGAAATTATACGAGGATTAGGATAATTTATTCCTCAAAGGAGGTGATCGTATGCCAATCTCTGCTTATGTCTTCATCGAATGCACAGCGGGGACTGCCAGGGATGTGGCCAGAGAGGCCGGCAAGATCCAGGGGGTGAAGCGTGCCAATGCGACGACAGGTCCCTATGATGTGATCGCTCTGGTCGAGGCTCCGGACATCAATATCCTTGGCGATTTCATCGTCACCAAGATCCAGGGGCTTTCAGGCGTATTGAGAACCCAGACAAATGTGATTGTCGATTGATATGCCATTGAATCAACCCTAAAGGGTTGAGTTACGGGATGACCTAAGGAGCATAACTCAAGGCTTCAGCCTTGAGGATTGAAATGGAAGGGAGAGGACCGTATGGGAAGCGTTGTTAAGAAGAGACGAAAGAAGATGAGGAAACACAAACACAAAAAGCAACTGGACCGGGATCGTCACAAGAAGAAGAAATAACCCTTTTCCATGCGTCGCCATCTCATCCATATCGTTCTCTTCATCCTGACGGTGGCTTCCACTTGGATGACGGGAGGACCGGGTTACTCCATCGCCATTATCCTCATCCTTCTGGGACATGAACTGGGTCACTACTTCATGTCCCGGAGGCATGGGATGAGAGCCACGTTGCCCTTCTTTCTGCCTTTCCCCCTTTCGCCTTTTGGGACATTGGGCGCAGTCATCCGGATGGAAGGTCCTCTCTCGTCCCGGAAAGCCATCTTCGATACAGGGGTCGCAGGCCCTCTGACCAGCCTCATTTTGAGCATTCCTGCCATTGCCGTTGGTTTGAAGCTTTCCACATTGATTCCGACATCCCAGATTAAGGAAGGAACGATCCGTCTGGCAGACCCTTTTCTCTTTTCTCTTATCCAGCGACTGGTTATGGGACAGATTCCCGAAAATGTCGATGTGATGCTTCATCCCATCGGATATGCCGGATGGGTCGGCCTCTTCGTCACTGCCCTCAACCTCTTTCCGGTGGGACAGTTGGATGGAGGACATATCGCCTATGCCCTCTTCGGAAAAAGGAGCCGTGCCATCTTCCTCATCGCCATCGCGGTCATGGGTTTCATCACGATCTTCTACAATCCGGGATGGATTCTCATGCTCATCCTGATGATCCTCTTCGGATTCCGGCACCCCATGCCGCTCGATGATCAGACGCCCATTGATGGAAAGAGAAAAATCATCGGCGGCATCATGTTTCTCGTCTTTCTTCTCTCCTTCACGCTTTCGCCCTTTCCCCAGTTTGCCGAAGAGATCAAACAGACCCTCGGCTGGTTCTGAAAAAAGGGACACTTCCCTATTTTATTACCGTATAAATCATCACCTCTATAACGATGCATCAAGAAAGGATAAACCCATATAGACATTTGAGTGATGTATGTTCTTGAAAGGATCGGAACAAAATATATCCCCCAAAATAGGGAAGTGTCCCTAATTTTAATCCCCGTCTATCGTGGCTGAAATAGATCGCTATTGATGAGAAATGAGCCTCTTTTCAAAAGGCTAAAGTGTTATTATTTACTCAATTTCTCTTCTAAAAGATTGATCAGGTCTTCTGCAAGATTAAGGACAAGGCTGGCATCTTCTTTTGATATCTTTGTTGTAAATTTATAGCGGGCAGCATTTCTCAATTCGAGGCTTTGATTTAGTCTTCGTCCAACTGTCCTCTCAATTTCCCCTGATTTAACATAAAGCTCACCAAAACGTTGGGCGATCCCTCCATGGGAGCCAGGCAGATCGGATATTTTCATAATAAGAAATCCTTTAACAGCGAGCTCTGTAGAATTATAAGCTCCGTCAAGTCCCAACCGATAGTGTCGTCTTTGAATGGAGTCGTTTGCCGAGTCATAAAATTCCTGAGCTAAAGAAAAATAATGATGAGCCGCTGAGAGTTTTAAATTTTTTTCTGGCATCGAATAAACCTCCTGGCCATAAGTGAGGACATTTTTCAAAAAGTGATCGGTGAGCGGATAAAGTTCGTCAACGCTGGAAGTAACGATTTCCATCGGGCACCTTGAACTCATCTGGAAGTCAAGAAGAATGTCAGCGATTCTATCTTGAATCCCTTCTCCATTCTTAGTGATAATGAGAAGGTCCACATCACTATCCCTGCGGGCCGTCTTCTTTAGAGTGCTTCCAAACCACACCATCTTTGTAATCTGGGGGCCTATGTCGCTCTTTATTAAAGCATCTCTAAATTTTTTAATCTCAGTCAGATAATTCATCGATGCCTTCACCAGCCTCCTTCAAAGAAAGCAGTTAAACTCCCCGCTCAAAGAGAGGTCCATTCTACAGGATTTTCATAAATTTACATCGAGACCTAACTATTTCAATTATTGCATCAATTAAAAATAACATCAAGATATTAATATTCTGGCTTCTGTTCTCTGCCTTCTAAGACTTGTGACACCATTTCAAAATCTCTTTAAGGGGTAGGGTATTGAGGACATCCTGAGTTTCGAGCCATCCCCTTCTGGCCACAGCCACTCCCAGGCTCATCATCCACATCTGATCTAAATGATGGGTATCGGTCCCAATGGCCACTCGAATTCCCATCTCTTTTGCCTTCCGGCAGTGGATGTCGTCTAAATCGAGGCGCTCGAAATAGGCATTGATCTCCAATGCCTTTCCATATTTCCTGGCCGCCTCCATCACCTCATCCATCGCAACCTCATAGGGGTCTCTTGCTCCCAATAGCCTTCCCGAAGGGTGGGCAAGGATATGGACAAGTGGATTTTCAATGGCCTTTATAATCCTTCTGGTCATTTTCTCTCGATCCTGCTTGAACCCGCTGTGGATGGCCGCAATGACGATATCAAGTTTCTCCAAAACTTTGTCAGAGAGATCTAACTTTCCATCTGTGAGGATATCGACCTCTGTCCCTTTCAAAATTTGGAAGGTTTTCATCTTCTCATTAAGACGGTCGATCTCCTCCATCTGCTTCATCAGTCTCGTCTCATCCAGGCCATGGGTGATCTTTAAGGACTTCGTATGATCGCAGATCGCCACATACTGATAGCCCCTCCTCTGAGCAGCCTTGGCAACCTCTTCGATTGAAGAAGATCCGTCGCTCCAGTTGGAGTGGACATGAAAGTCTCCCTTGATTTCAGACTCTTCAACCAGTTTTGGGAGACGTCCCTTCTGGCTTGCTTCGATCTCTCCACGATCTTCTCGAAGTTCGGGCTCGATCCAAACCATTCCAAGGGCTTTATAAACATCCTTCTCTTCTTTGCCACCGATCTTCTTCTCGCCTTTGAAAACCCCATACTCATTGATCTTGATCCCCTTTGCTTTGGCAATTCCTCTGAGATGGATGTTATGACCCTTCGATCCGGTAAAGTACTGAAGGGCGGCACCATAGGAACCCTCTTCCACCACCCGGAGATCAATCTGAAGTCCTCCCTCAACAATGACAGAGGCTTTTGTTTCTCCGGAGGCTAAGACCTCTTTCACCTCTGGAAGATGGGTGAAGGCATGAATGATCTTCTCATGATCCTTTCCAGTGGCTAAGAGGTCGATGTCTCCGATATTCTCCTTCATCCTCCTGAGGGAGCCTGCCCATTCGATCTTCTCTGAACCTGTCCTCTCCCTCAGGGTCTCAACAATCCGTTTTGCCACAGGAAAGGCCATGCCCAGATTCATCCTTCCCTTGCTCTGTTTGAAGAGCTGAATCCCACGCTTGATGTTCTCGACCTTCTTCTCACCCATCCCGGGAAGGCCGATGAGGGAACCATCCTCCACGGCCTTTTCAAGCTGGGATAGACTTTCGATCCTCCTCTCTTTATGAAGGAGGGCAAGTGTTTTCGGTCCCATTCCCGGTATATCCATCATGGCGATCAACTCATCGGAGACCCCTTTTCTCACTTCCTCAAATTTGGAGACCTTTCCTGTCTTCAGATACTCCTCAATCTTCTGGGCCATCCCTTCGCCTATCCCTGGAATCTTCTTCAGTTCACCTCTCCCGGCAATCTCCTCGATATCCTGCGCGAGATCCCCTAAAATCCGCGAGGCCTTTCGATAGGCGCTGATCTTAAACGGATTCTCATCCTTAAATTCGAGGATGTCTCCCATCTTTTCGAAGAGGTCTGCCAGCTCTTTATTTTTCACATCTCGACTCCCTCATATGGAAAACTCTGTAGGGAACGGTTTCAAACCGTTCCCTACCATATGCATCTTGGATGCATCTTGGGGTTCATAGGTTTTTAGCACCATATCTCAGATAATCCCTGAGGCAGATCCCAAAATTTTCCACCACATCCTTCTTGCTGTTGACGATGAAGATGCGGTGCCCGATATGGAAGAGCTCTTCAAACAGTCTCTCCACAGGATAGAGTCTCTTTGACTCCCCTCCATATCTTCGGCTCAATTCCTCCTCAAACATGACAACCAGTTTATCCTTCATCCTCAATTGAGTATCATTGAAGAGGATGGCCACATCGGGCAAGAGGTCTTCCAGCCTTGAGAAGAAGGTGGAGATCTCGCCCTGTTCAACTCCCTTGGGAGGGGAGGACTTCACCTCCGCATAGACCAGTTTCTGATTCCAGGAGGCTATCACATCGTAATCCCCGCCGGACCGGGTCTTCTTCACGCTCACTCCATAGATGGCAGGGGAGGCAAACTCCCTTTTAAACATCTCAGCAATGAACCACTCCAGGGTCGGCCCGAAACTGTAAAGGGGCGAAACGCCGGTCCGGTAACTCGCCCTTCCGCTCTTTATAATCACTCCCATTTCACACAGAATCTCACAGTATCTCCGGACGACTTTTGAAGAACAGTAGTGGATCAAATCCCGGATGCCAAACCCATCCTGGTTCTTGATCATATCCCGAAGCACGAGCCGGAAGGAATATCTCTTCATCATCTCATAGAATCGGGTTTGATAGGGCTCGGAAAGCTCGGAAGGGAAGAAGAGCCGATCAGCGGGATTTTTTCTAAAGACTCGAATCCCTCTCATCCTGAGCAGCCCTTCCACGGAGGACGACCCTACCGATGAGATCGACCGGATCAACTCGATTTCTCTGGAGAGTTGCTCGACGTTCCTTTTAAGAGATCGAATCTCACGAAGAATCTCTTTCGTTTCCAATTAGAACCCTCGATAGAGATGGAACTGTTTGGCGAGCTGGACCGCTTCCATATACTCCTTATGAGTGATCCTCCGGCTGATATCGGGATGATCGAAAGCCCGGTATTCGGGCCGGTACTGAGCCATGATATTGACATAGGAGTGAACAGAAATCTCCTCCGCGATGAACTTCAAAACCGCTTCGGAGGAAGCCACCTCCCCGGGCATCACCAGATGCCGGATGAGAAGTCCTCTTTCGGCAATTCCAGCGGAATTCATTTTCAGGTCCCCTACCTGGCGATGCATCTCCTTGAGAATCTTTTTGAGGACCTCCGGGTAGTCCGGGGCATTGGAATACCTCCGGGCATGCTTCTCATCCATATACTTTGCATCAGGCATATAGATGTCCACCACCCCGTCCAGGAGCTGGATCACCTCCATCGATTCATAACCGGAGCAGTTGTAGACAAGGGGGAGCTGAAGTCCCATCTCAATTGCCTCGGGAAGGGAAGCTATGATCTGGGGAGTATAGTGGGTGGGGGTGACGAAGTTGATGTTATGGCAGCCCATCTCCTGAAGCCTCTTCATGGCCCGGGCCATATCAGAAGGGGTGACACGCTCACCCCTTCCCTCGTGACTGATGTCATAATTCTGGCAGAAGAGGCAGCGAAGGCTGCAGTGGGTGAGAAAGATCGTCCCTGAGCCGTGGTATCCGACCAATGGAGGTTCCTCCCCAAAATGGGTAAAGGCGCTTGAGACCATCAGATCCGAGGGAGCTTTACAATAGCCAATCTCTCCGATTAGCCGGTTGACCCGACACTCCCTCGGACAGAGCCGGCACTCCTTGAGGATATCCATAAGGAGCCCGATTCTCTTCTCAAGCTCACTTTTTTCGTAAAGGCTGATATAAGAAGGGATAAAAGCCATTGGGAGAGTATTCTTCCCCGGTATAAAGAAGGGTTTTTTACGAGATACTGATGATGAAGTCGTAAAAAGTCGAAAAACATTAGTGATCGTCATTCCGGCGAAAGCCGGAATCCAGTCTTTCCAAAGAGTTAAAAATTTTCTGGACTCCGGTTTCCACCGGAGTGACGACTTTTTACGAGTCCATCACTGATACCTTATCACAAAAGCCCGGAGAATGTAACCCTTTGACTATTAGGATGACTTGACCCGAAAGGGTCGTAAGGTTCTCCCTCCAAAACTTTGTAAAACGGTCATTATAGGTCATGCCCATCGGCCATCCTGCCCTTTGCATGGTGATTTTTATAAGGAAACCTACGAAGTTTAACAGAAAGAGGTTTTGCTTCAAGGTTTTTCAAGAAGAACCTCCCGACCCTTTTCTGTCTCTTTAACCGGGAGTTATCGGGGAATGCTATTGGGAATGAGGGGGGCAAATTAAAGGGTCTGGTAGGCGGTGAGAACCCTGCGGTAGTAGTGAACTGGAATTCGTTGCCTTCTCTCGATAAGGCTTTTAACATAAGTAGGCCCATAATTGTATGCCACCAGGGCTACCCTGACATCATCAAAATCGAGGATAAGCTGGGAAAGGTAGTGAATCCCCATCCTGATATTGAGGGAAGGATTGAAGAGGGTGGGATCCCCATGCCACTCAATGCCCAGCTCCTGAGCAAGGGATTCGGCCACATAGGGCATGAGTTGCATCAACCCTTTGGCGCCCTTCTCGGAAACAGACTGATTCTGGAAAGAACTCTCAATGGCAATGAGAGCCAGGATGAACTTGGGGTCCTGGTTGTAACGGACCGACTCCTCGTAGATGGCTTCTGCCAGCTCGATCCTGGTCCCATGATCCAGATCTTTTGAATACTTCTCCAATATCTCCGTAATCTCCTGGATAGTCTGCCCCCTGTTCTGGGTCCTGACTGTGAAGTCGGGGAGATGAATGGAGAGGGAGGAGATGACGATGACGAGGATGATTCTCAGGAGGAGACGGAGGAAGAGAGATCCACTTCTTTTTTTTGATGGGGGGGGATGGGGAGGGTGCCCCGTCCGTATCAGCGCTTCATTTAAATCCATATCCCAACCTCCTTACCCTTGTGACAATCTTTCACAAGGTTAACATGAAAATCAGCCTTTTGTCAAGTTTCAAATCAAATTCTTTCACAAGCTATTGTGATGGTATGGAAGGCAAGGGATACTAATAGTGATGATCCACAAAAGAGTGACACTATCCAGCCTTCTCTTCCTTAAGAAGATGAACTGAAAAGGAGGAGAGAGAGGTCAACAGGCCCAGAAAGAAGATCCCGACTCTGAAATTGAAATGGTCAGCGGTCAATCCAAGGAGAAAGGGTCCAAACCCCA
>DYHU01000640.1 GCA_020724025.1 Syntrophorhabdus sp.
GTGGACATCGGACATCTGAGCCGAAAGATCGACTCCCTGCTTCAGCGAGCCGTTTTAGAGGGCGCCCGGATGACCCTGGAGGAGGGCTTGAAACTGGAGGCCAAGATCTTCGGCGAGTGTCTGTTGACGCAGGATATGAGAATCGGAATAGAAAACTTCTTAAAGAACGGCCCCAGGGTCAATGCAAATTTTATCCACAATTAACTACGGGAAGTTGGAATAATGGATGATGGAATGATGATGGAATCGTAAAAAGTCGTCATTCCCGTGAAAACGGGAATCCAGAAAATTCTAACTACATGAAAATACTGGATTCCTGCCTGCGCAGGAATGACAGAAAATAGCCTTTTCAGACTTTTTACGAGACCATCAATGATGGGTTTAAAAATATTTTTGATTGGATTCCCCGATATTCCACTATTTCATTATTCCATTGGTGAGTCAGGTTGTGATCAACATCGGCGACTGGATAAGAAAATGGAGCCTGCTTCAGCCTCAAAAAACCGCCCTCATCTTTGAGGATCAGCCCTTCACCTATCAGGAGGTCAACCAGCGTACCAATCAGCTCTGCCACCACCTTTTGGAAAGCGGAGTAACTAAGGGAGACCGGGTCGCTGTCCTTCTTCACAACTGTCATCAATACCTCGAAATCTTCTTTGCAATTTCTAAAATCGGAGCGATCCTTGTTCCATTAAACTGGAGACTCGCCGGACCTGAACTCGAGTTCATCCTCAAAGATAGTGGCTCCAGAATATTGATCTTTGAACCGGAGTTCGAAGAAGTGGTGGCTTCGATCCGACCGAATCTAAATCTTTCCAATGGGAATTATATCGCCATCGGTGAACCTCGCCCTGACTGGGCAATCGATTATGAAAAGACGATCTCAACACAGCCGGTCCACGAACCACTTAACAATGGTTCAGTGGGGGGTGAAGATCCCCATATCATCATGTACACTTCCGGGACAACCGGGGTCCCAAAGGGAGCGGTCCTCTCCCATCGGAAGACTTTCTTCAATGTCCTCAATGCGGATATGGTCTACAACCTCACCTCCCGGGACATCATGATCATCTCCAGGCCCATGTTTCACTCAGGAGGGCTTCTCGTCGAAGCCTCTCCTGTCCTTTATAAGGGTGGAACGCTTATCCTGAAGAAACGGTTCCGTTCCGTAGAGATCCTTGAGACGGTGGAGAGATATAAGGTCACGATTCTGGAATTGGCCGCCACGGTCTATCAGTTTATCCTTCAGGAATGTGACCTCTCACAATACGATCTCGGTTCCGTCCGCTGTTACTTCACGGG
>DYHU01000153.1 GCA_020724025.1 Syntrophorhabdus sp.
ATTGTAACCCGTATGGAGTGGATGTCAACCCAGGGGGAGGGAAACTATTACCCCCCAGTTATGGGATGGTATTTGACCCGAAAGGGTCGGAAGGTTCTCCCTCCAAAACCTTGTAAAGCGGTCATAGAGGTCATTCAAATCGACCATCCCGCCGTTTGCATTGTGATTTTAGGAAGCGAACCTACGCAGTTCAACGGATAGTGGTTTCGCTTCAAGGTTTTTCCAGAAGAACCTCCCGACCCTTTTTTATCTCTTTAACTGGGGAGTTACGGAAACTATTTTTTCTCTTTCTTGAGGAAGGGATGAGGGATTCCCTTGCGGTAGGCAAGGGCCTGGCAGGAGGCGATGGGATGATCCTGGTCATCGAAAACTTTGATTTCACAGAGTGAAGTCTTCTGGGTTTGATGATACTCCCTTGCCTCGGCAATCAAACGGCTGCCCGGTGAGGGAGGGGAAAGATAGGTGATATTTATATTAAGAGCCACAGCAAGGGTTCCATGGGAATTGGAGGCGGTCTCAAAGGCTTCATCGATCAGGGCAAAGAGCGCTCCCCCATGGGCCATGCCGAAGAGATTTTCCATATCCGGAGTGAATTTCATCTCCACCCTGGAGTATCCATCATCCATATCGACCAATTTAAGCCCGAATTTTTTTGCAAAGGGCTCCTTCTTCACCTGTTTAAAAAAAGCCTCTTTTAGCTTTTTATCCATGAAATGCCTCCATTATCTTTCTAACAGACTGCCGAAAAAGCCTTTTTTAAACTTAAGATGTCATTCCTGCGGAAGCAGGAATCCAGTCTTTTAAAACCTATCTGGACTCCCGCTTTCGCGGGAGTGACAGGAAAGGGAGGGTGTTTTTAGGGTTGTTCTCTAACTAAGTGTTTCTCTTAAACAGAAAGAGGAATAGCTTTTTAAGCAGTGGAAGGAAGGTCCTCCGCTTCTGGTGAAACCCATTCCCGGCGAATGTGTCGTCTGCGGTCCTTCGGAAAAGTGAGCGTCATCGTGGTTCCTCTTCGGAGCCGGCTGTCGATCCGGATTTTTCCTCCGTGGTCTTCCACCACCCTCTTGACAAAAGTGAGACCCAGTCCCACCCGTTCAGGCCTTGTGGAAAAGAAAGGCTCGAAAATGCGATCGAGATTCTTCTTAGAGATCCCTTCTCCTTTGTCTGAGACGGAGATCTCCACATTCTCTTCATTACAAGCAAGAAAGACCCTTATTCTATTTCGATCTTTCTTCCCCTTGCCCTGTCCAACAGATTCGATGCTATTCTCCAAAATATGAGAAAGGGCCCGGGTCAGCAGGCCTCTATCAATGTAAAAGTATTCATCCCCTTCTAAAGACCCCTCTTCTAAATTGAAAGAGACTCCCTTCGCTTTCTCCTCCTGTGAAACGCTCTGGAGGGTTCTTTCCACGATCTCAAGAATATTCTCCCTCTGGAAAACCGGCCTGGGCATCTTAACCAACTCTTCCATCCGCCGGATCATCTCCTCCAGCCGATTCGTCTCCCGAAGAACCCGGTCGAGATAAGCTTCTGTCTTGGGTGAAGAAACGGATGCCTTCATGAGACGCCGGGTGTAGCCTCCGATTGAGGCAATCGGGTTCCGGACCTGATGGGCGATCTCCTCCACCATCATTCCGAGGCTTGCCCGGTGCCTCAACTCCAGTTTTTCCCTCTCCAGTCTCTTCAATCGCTGAATTTCCTGGAAAGAAAAGGTTAAAAAGGTCTCCCCGCCCTCCTTAAAAGAGGCGGTGGAGAGATAGACGAATATCCCCTTTCCATCCTTCTGCCGTAAGAGTCCATCTCCTTCAAAACCGGCCTTATAAATGGCCAAATAAACCATGTTGGGGAGAAAATATTTCAGGTCTTCTTCGAAAAAAAAGGTCCGGATCCTCTGCCCCTCCATCTCCTCTCTCGAATAACCGAAGAGGTGTTCGGCATAACGGTTGGTATAGAGGATTTTTGAGTGGATGTCCGTGAGGACGAAAGCCACCTGGACAAAATCGAGGAAAGGATGTCTGCTTTTCAGGATCTCAACCATGGAATGTCCAGCCAAATGATCAAAGTGTCTTCATTCTATTCCATCGTCTTAAAAAGTCAAGAATTATTGTCCATCGTTCATAACCTCTCAGTTACGATGGATAAATGGTTTGTCGAATATGTAACTCAGGGCTTTAGTCCCGCCCTGGCGGGAAAAAATCAGCCCTGCCCGCCCCGCTTCGCGGAGCGAGGCCGGGGAAGGGCTGAATTACAGGTTATGGTTTACTTAAACACTCCGTAATTGAGGGGTTACCATCGTTCAACGTTTAACGTCCATCGTATTCCTTGACAAATAGAGAAAATCTCGTTAAAAAAGCCATCGTCGATGAGATAGAATATCCGAATCCAATGCCGAAGCCAAGAGAATTTTAAATGAACCTGAAAACAGAAGTGTTGATCATCGGCGGAGGTGCAACCGGCGTTGGCATCGCAAGGGATTTATCCTTAAGAAGTATCCCCTCCATCCTAATCGAAAAGGGAGATTTTCTATCCGGAGCCTCCGGAAGAAATCATGGTCTCCTCCACAGCGGCGGAAGATATGTGGTATCCGATCCCGAAGCGGCGCGTGAGTGCATTGCTGAAAACAGGATTCTGAGAAAAATTGCCCTCCACTGTATCGAGGAAACAGATGGCCTTTTCGTCTCTCTCCCCGAAGACGGCCTCGATTTCAGGGATCGATTTGTTGGCGCCTGCGAAGAGGCGGCCATCCCCGCCCATCTCCTCTCCCGTGATGAAACCCTCTCCTTGGAACCCGGACTCAATCCTGATCTCCTGAGCGCGGTCAAAGTTCCGGACGGGGCCATCGATCCATTCGAACTGGTCCTCGCAAATGCGAAGGACGCAGAGGCTCACGGAGCCACATTTCTCCTCCATACGGAAGTCACTTCCCTCCTTGTGGATGGAGATAGAGTGAAAGCGGTTTTTGCGAAAGACCTTCTCCATGGAGAGGAGTATCGGATCGAAGCCTCTTGTCTCATCAACGCCACTGGAGCCTGGGCAGACGAACTTCTGAAATTGGCAGGCCTTCGTATCGCCATGGCCCTTTCAAAGGGTTCGATGCTCATCACCAATCAGAGACTTTCTTCCAGGGTGATCAACCGTTGCCGGCCTCCATCCGACGGCGATATCATCGTGCCCAACCATACTGTCTCCATTCTTGGAACAACCTCCATCCGTCTCGAGGACGTCGAATATTTCGAGGTCACTCCTCACGAAGTCTCCCTCCTGATTGAAGAGACATCGAAGATGATCCCGGCCATCGAAAAGACCCGATTCATCCGGGCCTATGCAGGCATCCGACCCCTCTTTCAATCGGGAGAAAAAGGCGATGATCGTGCCATCAGCCGGGGATTTGTTCTGATCGATCACGAAAAGAGAGATGGGATAAAGAATCTGATCACCATCACCGGAGGAAAACTGGTCACCTACCGGTTGATGGCGGAAAAGACCGTGGATCTCATCTGCCGGAAAATAGGAATCGATCTTCCCTGTTCCACCCATTTAAACCCTCTTCCTGACAAGGATCGGCCTTCCGGCTTAAAGGATCGACTCAAAACATTGGGGAAAGTAGAAACCCTATGTGATTGCGAGTTGGTCCGGAGGGAAGAGGTGGAAGAAGTTTTGAGGGAAGGGAAACTAATAAATCTTCAGGATATCCTTCATCGAACCCGGCTCGCCAAAGGGACCTGCCAGGGAGGTTTCTGTGTCCATCGGCTGTTAGGCATGTTAAACGAGCTGGGATTGGCAGAGGGAGATTCAAACAAAATATTGAAGGGGTTTCTTGAAGAGAGGTGGAAGGGAATTCGACCGGTACTCTGGGGATCCTCTGTTAAGGAAGAAGAATTGATCGAATCGATCTATAAAGGAATCTTTAATCTCACCCCCACCCACCCCTCCCCCCTCGCCCGCCCCGCTTCGCAGAGCGAGGCCGGGGAGGGGGAGGGTGAGGGAGGGGGGCGGAGTTAGGAGTTCGTAGTAAAAAATCTAAATTAAATCTCCGAACTACGAACTCATTACTCCGAACTTTTAAAAACCATGCACTACGATCTCATCGTCATTGGAATGGGTCTTTCAGGGTTGATGGCGGCCAGAACAGCCGCAGAGGCGGGCAAGGAGGTCCTGATTATTGGAAAAGGAATGGGCTGCCTCGCCCTCTTCTCCAATACGATCGATGTATTGGGAAATATCCCGCAAACGGCGGGTCTAAAAGATGGCCTTTCTCAATGGATCCAGAATCAACCAGGCCACCCCTATTCAAAGGTTGGATTACCAGGGGTTGAACAAGCCCTCTCATCATTTACTTCCCTTTTTCTATCCCCCTACTCTTTTCAAACCATAGGAGATCGAAATAGCTTCATACCCACGGGGTCAGGGACGAGGAGGCCGACCTATCTCATCCCTGACACAATGGTTGCCGGAACCTCTGCTAAAGAAAAGAAGGCGCTCATTGTTGGGTTTAAGGGATTCAGGGATTTTTATGCCAGTTATGTCGCCGGCCCGCTTAACTGGCGTGGGATTACCCTTCCCGTACCCGATCCACAAAACCAGGAAGTCTCTGCTACCGCCCTTTCAAGATGGATGGAAAAGGATTTTTTTAGAGACACCATCGGAAAGGAGATCAAAAATAATCTCAGCAATGAAACTTTTGTCGGTTTTCCAGCCATCCTTGGAGTGAATGATCCCATAAAAGTTAAAATGGATCTGGAAGAAAAGATTGGAGTTGAAGTATTTGAAATCCCTACCCTTCCCCCTTCCATCCCTGGGATGAGGGTCTTTAACCGCTTTAAGGAATGGCTGATCCGGAGAGGAGTCAACTTCCTTTCCGGCTACCCGATTTCAAAAGCTTTTCTGACAGGACCGAGATGTGAAGGGATTTTTGTTCATCATCCCCCTGTCTTTAGCTTCTATTCTGCCGATCGCTTTATCCTTGCCACAGGCCGTTTCATCGGTGGAGGATTGGTGGCTGACCGGGAAAAGATTTCCGAGCCCATCTTCAACCTGCCCGTTGTCCAGCCCGGATCAAAGGAAAAATGGTTTGGGAAATCCTTCTTCGATGAACATCCCATCCACCGGTCGGGTATTTTAACCGACTCCTCTCTCCGTCCCATTGATGAGGCAGGGAAGTTGATCCTAGAAAATGTCTGGGCGGCAGGCACGATCCTAACAGGGCATCATTGCCTGGATGAGAAATCGAGGGAAGGGATTGAGATCGCGACAGGATATTGGGCAGCCAAATATGCAATGGAGGGTTCAGGAGGATAATAAAATGGAAAAGGGGATAGGCTACTTTTTAATAATAGAAATTCAACCTTAAAGGGGTTGAAACGTTTTCGTCATAAAAAAGTAGCCTGTCCCCTTTTTGGTTTTGGTTATGTCTGAAAGGATTTGGCCTAAAAACAACTCAGATATTTGTATCCGATGTGCGGCCTGTATGGCCGTCTGTCCGGTCTCCAGGGTCACCCCTCTTTTTCCGGGGCCCAAACAGGCAGGTCCCGGCGCCCAAAGATTCAGGAAGCTTGATGACCCTTCTGTAGATGGATGGATCGACCTCTGCATCGGTTGCCATCTCTGCGATCTTGTCTGCTCCTCCGGTGTCCCCATTTCCGAACTGAACCTCATTGCCAAAGCGAAATATTTAGATGAGAAGGGAAGACCTCTTCGCGACTGGCTTCTCACCCACTCCTATCTCTTTTCCGGGCTTGCCTCCCTCTTCTCTGCCATCACCAATCTTCTTTTAAATAATCGAGTTGTCAAATGGATAGCGGATGCCTTTTTAAACATCGATAGGAGAAGGCAACTTCCTGCCTATCAATCTCCAACCTTCAGACAATGGTTCAGGGGACATCACTCCAGGGGGGGGAGAAAGATTGCCTATTTCTATGGTTGCTATATCAACACAAACGAGGTGGACGTAGGAAAGGCAACGGTCCGGGTCCTTGAGGCAAATGGCTTTGAGGTGATCCTCCCGCCTCAGGAATGCTGTGGCCTTCCCATGTTAGGGAATGGAAATTTCAAAGAGGCAAGAAAGATGGGATTGAAAAATGTCCCTTCTCTTCTGAAGACGATTCGCTCAGGGGTTGAAATCGTCTTCTCCTCGACCAGTTGCGGCCATATGATCAGGCATGACTATAGCAGGCTTTTGAATATTCCAGGGTCAGAAGAAGTTGCAGAACACCTCTTCGATCTCTTCGAATTTTTAAGAAACTTAAGAGAAAAGGGCAGCCTCAACACCCATTTCAAAGAGCTTCCCTTAAAAGTCGCCTACTTCGCCCCCTGCCACCTCAGGTCTCTCGGGATCGGTCTTCCGACTCTCGAAATTCTAAGGCTCATTCCTGGCTTACAGATCGAAAATATCGAGGCTGACTGCTGCGGCCTGGGAGGGACCTTCGGCTTCAAAAAAGAAAAGTATGAGATTTCTCAGGAGATCGGAAAAGATTTAAGGGAAGCGATTGATCGTTTAAACCCTGAGATTGTCCTCACGGATTGCGAAGGTTGCCGCATGCAGATCCGTCATTTGACTGGCATGAAGGTGTTGCACCCCATCCAAATACTCACGGGGTCAGGTCTATAATGTTAGACTCACCTGTCGGTCGTTTAAAAGTCTAACATTATAGACCTGACCCCCATTTGGTTTATGGGGCAAGAGGGATAGCATCGAGGCCCATGGCTTCGGGGTATCCAAGCATGATATTCATATTCTGAATGGCTTCACCGGAAGCCCCTTTCACGAGGTTATCAATGGCAGTGACCACAACGGCCCGGCCATCGGCCTCACTCACCGCCACACCGATATCGCAGAGATTGGAGCCCCTCACATCTTTTGTATTGGGCAGTTTCCCTTTCGGATAAAGCCGGACGAAAGGCTCCCCTTCATAATATTCCTGAAAAGCATTTAAAAGCTCTTCGGCCTTCATCCTCTTTGTCAGATGAACATAGAGTGTCGTCAGAATCCCCCGGTCCATCGGGATGAGATGGGGAGCAAAGGTGACCGCAATCTTTTTCTGAGCCATCTGGCTCAACTCCTGCTCAATCTCCGGGGTGTGCCGGTGTGCAAAGACCTTATAGGCCTTAACCCCCTCGTTCACCTCGCAGAAGAGCGATTCCAGAACCACATCCCGACCAGCCCCGCTTACACCTGATTTGGAATCGACGACAATACCCTCAGGAGAAATGAGCCCTCTCTTGATCAGAGGGATTAAACCGATCAAAGCGCCCGTCGGATAACAACCCGGATTCCCAACAATCTTTGCGTTTCGAATCTTTTCCCGATGGAGTTCCGGGAGTCCATAAACAGATTCGCCAAGAAGATCCGGAGCCGTATGTTTCTGGTACCAGCGTTCATAAACCTCAGGGTCTTTCAACCGGAAATCGGCGCTCAGATCCACCACTCTCTTACCTGACCGGTAGAATAGAGGGACCGTCTCCATGGCGGTCTTATGCGGAACCGCCATAAAGACAAAATCTGTCTTCTTTGAAATTTGTTCTACAGCAAGCTCTTCACATTTTAACGGGAACCGTTTTGCCAGGGATGGAAAGACCTGGTCAATCGGAACCCCGGCAAATTTCTTAGAGGTCAGGGCCGTTACCTCCACCTCGGGATGATGAAGCAGAAGCCGTAACAGTTCCACCCCGGTATAACCTGTTGCTCCAATGATCCCCACTTTTGTCTTCACAAGGCTCCCTCCAAATGATAAAGGGGAGGTCCCATGACCTCCCCTTTATTTATATCAATTGAGTCATGGAACTATCGTTTAGAGTATTGAGGTCTTCTTCTGGCTCCTCTCAATCCGTATTTCTTTCGCTCTTTAATTCTCGAATCCCTGGTCAAAAGCCCGGCCTTTTTCAAGGGATCCTTGAACTCCGGATTGTACTGGAGCAGGGCTTTCGAGATTCCATGACGGACGGCCTCGGATTGACCGGTGATACCTCCTCCATGGACATTGGCTTTCACATCGAATTGATTCCGGGTCCCTGTCAGATCAAAGGGCTGCATGATGACCATCTCACAGGTCTCCCGTCCGAAATGCTCCTTCAGGGCCCTTTCGTTGACCACGAACTTCCCCTCGCCCGGTTCCAACCATATCCTGGCAATGGAGGTCTTCCTCTTTCCTGTGGCATAAATTGGTTCTGGCACTGTTTTACTCCTTATCTTATTCTTTCACCCCCACCCCTACCCTCCCCCGTCAATGGGGAGGGGGAGAGGGACAAATTAGATTTCTAATAGAACGGGGCTCTGGGCTTCGTGGGGATGCTTGGACCCGGCATAGATCTTCAATTTCTGGATCATCTGCCGGCCCAGACTGTTCTTTGGCAACATCCCCTTCACAGCGATCCGGATCATCTCGGTAGGCTTCTTGGCCAGTAATTTTCCAGCGCTCATCTCTCTAATCCCGCCCGGATAACCCGTATGATGATAGTAAATCTTATCTTTCATCTTCTTTCCGGTCAGGGCCACTTTCCCGGCATTGACGACAATGACGAAATCGCCTGTGTCCACATGGGGGGTATAAATGGGTTTATTCTTGCCCCTTAATATCTTTGCCAGTTCGGAGGCTAATCTCCCCAACACCTTTCCTTCGGCATTCACGAGATACCACTGATGTTCCACTTCCTCTTTTTTAGCCTGATAGGTCTTCATAGAACCACCTTAATTTTGAAACATAAGATATTATAGTGATGACTGTCAAGGATTTATCTTTTCC
>DYHU01000641.1 GCA_020724025.1 Syntrophorhabdus sp.
TAGCCACCTGGGTCTGCTGAAGCATGATCTCCGAAACCCAGATGGCATAGGGGTCTCTGGTTTTTCTCCAGGGGAGATCTCTTTGATGCTGTTTAAACCATTGAAGGAGTTTGGATTGGATTTTTTCTTTTCCCATTCTATCTCCTCCCACCTTGTGGGGGAGGATTGAGGTGGGGGGTACCACCGAACTGACGAAGCAGCAGTTGTCTCGACAAGATACGTTCAGCGTCTGTTAAATTCCTTCTTAATTTTCTGGCTCTTGTCTTATCCATCCCCCCATCCCCACCTTCCCCCACAAAGGGGGGGGAAGGGGTCAGGCGATGTTGTGGTACAGTTAAATAAGGCTACAGCACATCTCGATGAATTTTGTTTCGAGGCCGATTTCATTGGCATAGTCAATCGTCCCTTGAAGGGGGTAGGCGATGGTGTTGACGCCGGAGTCGATCGCCCCCTTTTCCATTTCTCCCTTCGTGGGATGCGCCGGTCGGATACAGCCCATTCGAATGGGAGCCGTGGGGTTGAGAATCCGGGCGATGGCCGTCATTTTCGAAATTTCCTCCGGTGTGGGCGTTCTGAACAGATCTTTTCCTATGAGGGACTTAAGAATGACAAGGACAATGGTTTCCACACCAATCCGGGTCACTATTTCCAATGCCCTCCATTCTCCCCTGATCTCTCCGAAGTGATGGCCGATGATGATATGGGGAGCAAGCCGGTAGCCCATCTCTTTTAACATCAAAAGCGTCTCTTCATAATCTTCAACCCTTTTGTTCAAATGGTAAACCTCTCGAATGGTGTCATCATCGCCGATCACATCGATAAGGATCTGATCCACTCCAGCCTCCTTAAGTTCTTTGGCGATTTCTTTTCGAATCAGACCGGTGTGAACGATCACTTTGAATTCTGGGTCCTTCTCTTTAAGGACTTTGATTGAAAGGATGAATTTTTTTAAAGGGACCTCGCCATTCTGATCTGCACCACCGCTGACCAAAATTCCATGAGCACCATTGAATCGGAGTTTGTCGGCAATTTTTAGAAAAGTTTCAGGATCCTCCGCTGGAATCATCGATTCGAGAAGTTTCCCTTGGCAATGCCCACAACGAAGATCGCAATGATTTCCTGTAACACTGATGGCTGCAAATCTATCTTTTTGAGAAGTGAGGGTATTGTCATGATAAGAAACCGTCCCCGGGATGGAGAAGGTGAGCTCGTTGCCAAAATGGAGCTTTCGGAGCCTGAAAGCCTCTCTCTGGAGGTCTTTTAAAGGAGTTTGAATGAGCTGAGTAAGCAT
>DYHU01000642.1 GCA_020724025.1 Syntrophorhabdus sp.
ATCCACAATGAGATCAAGCCTGTGCCTGCCAACCTCAACTCCATCATATTGGATAGTAACCTCTTTTTGTTTCTCGAATTGCAATCCTTTCTTTTGTAATTCGATAATGAAGGCATTTTCGTAAATTGATTCGATAAATCCAGGACCCAGTTTCTTATGAACTTCGATTGCACAACCGATAATTTTGTTTGTTAGTTCTTCATGCTCTAATTCTGTTCCTGGCTTCATGGGTTCCTTATATTCACTTTTCCTAATTTTCAATCTTTCTCATGGATTCCTGGATTCCTCAATATCTCTTTTCGTAAATCGAGATTTTCTTTTTGTATGCGAAGTATTTCCTTGCGGAGCGAAAGGATCTGCAGGGCTATAAACCCAAAGGAAAGAATTTGAATCCCGCCTAAAATGAGCAAAATGGCAAAAGTGATCAAAGGTCTTCCAGGAGTTAAGTCTCCTGAGAATCTTAAATAAACAATATAGAGCCCCAGTAGTAATCCAACCCCTAATGTTAAAAGACCAAGAAACCCGAATATCATCATTGGTTTCTCAAAAACCGAAAAGATGAGGTGGGAGGTGGCGGTCCGTTTGAATTTGAATTTGGAACTCCCTCTTTTTCGGCTGGTAAGAATAGCAGGGATTTCTTTGACACGAAACCCAAGGGCCATGGCCTTCGAGAGAATCTCGAGATGAATCTCCTTCCCATCCGACTCCAGTTCGAGGGAATCGAGGACTTTTCTTCGATAAGCCCGGAAGATCCCCGTGGAGGTATAGATCCGGTTAGGCATGGCAAAACGAAGGATTTTGTTCCCTAATTTACTGATCCATAAACGGAAAAAGGGAACCCCCTCTGCGCCTCCACCCGGCATGTAGGGGGAAGCAAGGATAAGATCTATTTCTTCTTCCTCTTTAAACGTCTTAAGAAAATCGACAATGTAATTGGGATCATAACTCAGGTCGGCATCGATGGAGACAATAATCTCTCCCCTGGCTTCCTTAAATCCAGTTCTCAAAGCCATTCCCCTGCCGATATTTCTCGAATAGGAAACAACCCTTATTCTCTTATTTTGGTCAGCAATGTCTTGTAAAACCTTTAGGGTATTGTCAGTGCTTCCATCATTGACTGCAATGATTTCGTAATCTCCGTGGAAAGAAACCAGAGAACCCTCAACTCGGGCAAAGGTATGCTCTGCATTCTCAGCTTCATTGAACATCGGGATGATGATTGAGAGATCCATTGTTTTCAAAGGTTAGGGTTACGAAGCCCGTATCGTTAAGAAAAGGTAACGTTTATC
>DYHU01000154.1:0-1440 GCA_020724025.1 Syntrophorhabdus sp.
TCCCTTAACGAAATAGTTGTCTCCTCCCAGGATCCCGCCTGCATTCTGAAGGGAGAGGCTGTGCCGGGCCCCTTTGGTCGGATTGTAGTAATCGTTGCGGGTGTCCCTGGAGAGGGAAAAGGAGAGAGCGCTTGTCACTTTCTCTCCCTCCTGTTCCTTAATAAAACTGGAGGCATCCAGGCTCACATCACTGACCTTGATCCTCTCTAGTTTATACGTGGCGTCAGCCCGGAAGGTTTCAGTCAACTCCTTCCCGAACCGGAGATTTCCTCCCAGAATTTTATAAGAATAGGTATCAAACTCGCGGTTCTCATTGTAAAGGTCAATGCCCCCCGCAAAGTTATATCCAAGAAAGTAGGGATCGGTGAAACTGAACCTGAGGTCGCGGGTCTCCGAGCCCAATCTGAATTTAAGGAGTCCGTGGTAACCCAGGCCGAAGAGGTTTCGGTCCGAGATGGAGGCGGAGCCCACCACATTTTCGATCGAGCTGTAACCGATCCCGAAACTGAGGGCACCGGTGGGCGCCTCTTCCACTTTGATTTCCAGGTTGGTTTTTTCCTCGGTGCTTCCCCGGCTGGTAGTGAGTTCCACCTCCTTGAAGAAGCCCGTCCGTTTCAATCGATCCTTGCTCTTGCTGAGGCCGGTGGCGCTATAGAGTTCTCCTTCCGCCACCTGGAGTTCCCGGCGGATTACCTTGTCCCGTGTCTTCGTATTGCCCACGATCTGGATCTTCTCAAAAGAGACCTGTTTCTTCTTTTCAATCTCAAAGGTCAGATGGACTAAAAGATTTTTTTCATCCGTCGAGGAGGCAGGCGAAACTTCCACATTGGCATAGCCCTGGTTGGAAAATTTTTCGGTCAGTCCGTGGATGCCCCTCCGGATGGCTGATGTACTGTAGATGGCGTTCCGTTTGATCTTGATGCTTCTGAAGAGGTCCTCTTTTGTGGTGAGGACATCCCCTTTGAAGTCGATCTCTCCAATACGGTATTGAGGGCCTTCCGCAATCTCGATTTCGACCTGAATCCGTTTGGGATTATGGAGATCGATCCTCGGTTCGGGGATCTTCGCTTCGAGATAGCCATGGTCAATGTAATAGGCCGTCAGGAGCTGGATGTCATTTTTCAGGATGTCCTCATCGAGGATGCCTGTCTTGGTGATGATGGAGAAGATGTTTCTCTGTTTTGTCAGCATGATCTTCTTCAGATCGGAGGATTTGATCTTCTTATTTCCTTTGAAGACGATCTTTTTAATATGGCCTTTGACCCCCTCTTCGATCTGAAAGGTGACCACAGCCTCATTGGTCTCCAGATAATCGATCTTATGTTCCACCTTCACCCCATAATACCCTTTGGAGAAGTAGAGCCTTCGAATCTGTTCTCCGTTTTCCTTCACTTTCTCGAGGTTGAGAATGGAGCGGGAGGTAAGGGTCACCTTCTCCTT
>DYHU01000154.1:1540-8678 GCA_020724025.1 Syntrophorhabdus sp.
CCTTCACTTTCTCGAGGTTGAGAATGGAGCGGGAGGTAAGGGTCACCTTCTCCTTGATATCGTCAAGCTTCACCTTTTGATTGCCGGTGATCAGGATCTCTTTGATGGAAGGCTTCTCCATGACGATGAAGATGATCTCTTTTCCCTTCGGGGTCGTCTTGATATCGACCTGGACATCGGAGAAGTAGCCCAGGCCGAAGACGGAGCGGAGATCTTCCCGGACCTGGTCTGCGGAGAAGGGGCCTTTTTCCCGGCCCTTCACCGCTCCCCGGATGACCCCTTCTTCAACTTTCACATTTCCAAGGACAGTGATTTTGTGAATGACCTCCTCCGATCCTTCGCATATCCCAACATAAAAGAGAAGGAAAACAAGAGTGATCCAGATATTTTTTCTAACCTTCATTCCGTTCTAAAGGCTCCTTCCTCTTTGAGTTCCATCTTCCATATCAAATCCTTCCCCTTTTGTAAACCCTTTTAGAAACGGAGGAGCTTTCTAACGGGGCAAACTATCCTTTAACCGGTGGCTTTTCCGTCGGCGAGAAGGATTTGCCGGGGCATTTGAGCGGCCAGATTCGGGTTGTGCGTCACGATGATGAGCGTAACATTCTTAATCCGGTTCAGTTCCTGGAGAAGAGCGAAGACCGATTCCCCTGTTTTCGTATCGAGATTTCCCGTGGGCTCGTCAGCCAGAAGGATTTTAGGTTCCAGAACCAGGGCCCTGGCCACAGCCACCCGTTGCTGTTCTCCTCCGGAGAGCTCCCCGGGTTTATGGGAGAGGCGTTCTTTTAAACCCACGAGGGTGAGGATGGCTTCGGCACGAAGGGCGGCCTCCTTCTTGGGAATGGACTGGATGAGACAGGGCATCATCGTATTCTCCAGGGCATTAAATTCCGGGAGGAGATGATGGAATTGGAAGACAAATCCGATCTCCTGGTTTCGAAAAAAGGCGAGCTCCTTTTCATTCAGGGTGAAAATATCTCTTCCTCCATAAAGCACCTTTCCGGCGGTGGGCCGGTCAAGCGTCCCCAGGATATGGAGCAGGGTCGTCTTTCCCACGCCGGAGGCGCCCACAATGGCCGCTCTTTCCCCCCGAAAAAAAGTTAGGTCTATTCCCCTGAGGACCTCGACTTTCTTTGCCCCGTTTCCAAAGGACTTAAAGAGTTGCTGAACCCGAATCAATTCCTTCACACCATGGACTCCTTTGCCTTTTCCACCGACCCTTGGGAAAGGATCTCTTTCATCCGGACGAGACGTTTTGAAGAGATCTCTTTTACAACGGATTGAAGATGCGGAAACTTCCGGAGGAGGGCGTCAAAATCCTCCTTTGCCAGTTCTAAGAGTTCCGAGGGCCGGGTCGTTCTGGCAAATGCCATCCGGGGGGTATTGAGAAGCACGCCGATCTCTCCAAAGAGGTTGCCGCTTCCCAGTTTCCCCAGGACCACCCGCCTTCCGCGACGGTCCTGTGTAAAGATCTCCACCTCGCCGCTTTTTATCATATAGAGGCAATGGGGAGGGTCTCCTCCTTTAAAGATGAAGGTCTCTTCGGGGATGCTCAGCCCACGAAACCGTTTTAACACCTCCTCCCTCTCCGGCACAGCGAGAGGAGAGAACAAAGGGGAGAGGGCGAGCAGGAGATCCAGGACCCGCCTTTTAAAGAGGTCTTCAAGCACCTCCTTCACACGGGGATGTTTTTTGATGATTCCCTCCAGTTCGGTTCTGGAGATATCAAGCACCTCGCATTCGATGAGGCTTTTTACGCCGGCATGCCTTTTCCGGTCGAGGAAGAAGCCGAATTCTCCGAAGCAATCCCCCTCTTTGAGGCTGCGGATCCACACCTCTTTTCCTTCGGGATGTTGTTTATAGATCCCCACTTCCCCTTGGCAGATCACCATCAGGGAGTCCCCGGGTTCGCCTTCGCGACAGAGGAAGGTCCCTTTCGGGAAGGTCCTGAATTGGACACGGCCGAGCAGAGATCGAAGCTCTTCTTCATTCAGATCGGAAAGGAAGGGGATGCGGGGCAAAGGTCGGGAGGGTTTTGCCTCCCGGGCCTTCTCCATATAGAGTTGGGTTAGTCGTTCGTTGATATCTTTTGAAGAGGGATCGATCCTCAGAATCATCTTGTTTACGGAGATGGCCTGAAGCAGGAAACCGTCTCCGGCATAAGCCTCAGCTATCTGCCGGTACTCCACGATCGCCTCCTTCTTCTTTCCCAGTCGCTCCAGCAATTCGGCCTTTTTTAACCGGGATCGAAGATCTTCAGGCTCCTGGTCACAGTGCTTTTGAAAAGATTCAAGGGCCTTCTTCCATTCCCTCCGGGAGAGAGATGAAAGGGCTTCGTCTTTATGAGAGATCCGCTCCTTATTCATATCGCAATGCCTCAGCCGGGTCGAGCTTCGAAGCCCTCCAGGAGGGATAGAGGGTGGCGAACAAACTGATCAGGATGGCGGTGATGACGATCAGCGACACATCGAGGGGATTAACCTGTGAAGGAAATTTGTCAATATAATAGACATCCCTCGCCAGGATTTTGAATCCAAAAAGGTTCTCCACAAAATCTATGATTTTCTCCAAGTTGAATGCGACTGCCAGTCCTGTGATGGTTCCCAGGACCGTTCCCACCACACCGATCACACCGCCCTCGATCATGAAGATCTTGAGGATGTCTTTCGAAGGCGCGCCCATGGATTTCAGAATGGCGACATCTTTATTCTTCTCCATGACCACCATGATGAGCGTGGAGATGATGTTGAAGGCCGCTACGAGGACGATCAGAACAACAATGATAAACATGATGATCTTTTCCAGCTTGAGGGCGGAGAAGAGGTTGCGGTTCATCTCCATCCAGTCTTTGGTCCAGAAGGGGAAACCCATCTTTTTCCGGATCTCTTTGCCGATCTCTTTCACCTGATAGATGTCCTCTGTCTTGATCTCGATTCCTGTGATGCGGGCTTCCATCGCGAAAAACTTCTGCGCGCTCTCGAGAGAGACATAGGCCATGGTGTTATCATATTCATACATTCCGGAATAGAAGATTCCCTTCACACGAAATCGTTTCATCTTGGGCATCATGCCCATGGGCGTCATCGTGCCCAGAGGAGAGATGACCTGGATGGGATCATCGATGTTAACGGAGAGGTGTTTAGCCAGTTCCACGCCGAGGATGATGCCCGGAAGGTCCTTCTCCTTCACCTCTTTAAGGTCCTGGAGACGCCCGGCTTTCAGGTTGTGGGCCAACTCCGTCACCTTCGCCACGCGGTCCGGATCGATTCCTTTGAGGACGACCCCGGAAACCCCTGATTCCGAGGAGAGCATCACCTGGCTGAAGATGAAGGGGGCCGCCGAAATCACGCCCTTCACTCCTTCCACCTTCTTGATCGCCTCTTCATAATGATCCATTCCCTTTTCGCTGGCCTTGAGCACCACGATGTGGGCCTGGGTGCCCAGGATCTTTTCCTTGAGGGTCTGTTGGAAACCGTTCATCACGGACAGGACGACGATGAGGGCCATTACGCCCAACATCACGCCGGCAATGGAGATGACGGTGATGATGGAGATGAAGGTCTGTTTTCGTTTAGCCTTCAGATATCTCAGGCCGATGAACCATTCATATCGCATAGACACATACCAAAAGCCCCTCACCCTCCCCCTCTCCCCCGAGGGGGAGAGGGATGGGGTGAGGGGGGGGGTTATCTCTCCATTCGAAGCAGGGGAAAGAAGATGACATCGCGGATGGAGGGGGAGTCGGTCAGAAGCATGACCCAGCGATCGATCCCGATTCCCTCGCCCGCGGTGGGCGGCATTCCGAATTCGAGGGCGAGGAGAAAATCCTCATCAAGGAAAAGTGAGGAATCCGCTTCTTCCGTTCTCTCCTTCAGTTGCTGGAGGAAACGCTCTCTCTGATCCAGAGGATCATTGATCTCCGAAAAGCCATTGGCGATCTCCCGGCCCGCGATAAAGAGTTCAAAACGGTCCACCACCTCCGGGTCCTCTTCATTCCGGCGGGAGAGAGGGGAGACCTCGGTCGGGTAATGGGTGATGAAGGTGGGCTCGAGGAGATTGGGCTCCACCCGTTCCTTGAAGAGATCGGCCAGAACCCTTCCGTGGGAGGTCCCCTTCTTCAGTTCAAGCCCGAGCCTTCTGGCGATTTCAATGGTTTTTAAGGGGTCCTTCAAAATCACCGGATCGAGCCCTCCAATCTCCAGAAGAGAATCCTTGAAACGCATCCTCCTCCAGGGCGGGTTAAAATCGATCTCCTTTCCCTGGCAGGTGAGACGGAGTCCTCCGTGAATTTCTTTGACCATGGAGCAGAGGAGTTCCTCGGTCATCTCCATCATTTCTATATACGTGGCATAACTCTGGTAAAATTCGAGCATGGTGAATTCCGGATTATGAAGGGTGGAGATCCCCTCGTTGCGGAAACTCCGGTTGATCTCGAAGATCCTCTCGACCCCGCCGATCACCAGCCGTTTGAGGTAGAGCTCCGGAGCGACCCTGAGAAAAAGCTCCATATCGAGGGCGTTGTGATGTGTCCTGAAAGGTTTGGCCGTCGCCCCTCCGGGGATGGTATGGAGCATAGGGGTTTCGACCTCATAGAAGCCCCTGCGGTTAAAGAATTCACGGATCCTCTGGATGACAAGGGCGCGCGTGAGGAAGACCTCTTTCACCTTCGGGTTGGCGATCAGATCGAGATAGCGCTGGCGATACCGAATCTCGATGTCAGTGAGGCCATGCCACTTCTCCGGAAGGGGGCGAAGCGACTTTCCAAGGAGACGGAACTTCTGAACCAGGAGGGTGAGCTCCCCGGTCTTCGTCCGGAAGACTTTCCCTTCCAATCCGATGAAATCTCCGATGTCAAATCTTTTAAAGAACCGGAAGGATTCTTCACCAAGGGCCTCTTTCTGAAAGTAGGCCTGTATCTTCCCATCCCGATCCTTCAACTGAATGAAACTGGCCTTACCAAAATTCCGGATGGCCACGATCCTTCCCGCAAGGCAGAAGCTCTCTGCGATAGTTTTGAGTTCCTCTTCGGACATGGGACCATAGGTCTCAAGGATATCCACGGAGGTATGGGTCACCCTGAAATCGTTGGGATAGGGATTGACCCCTTCCTCTCTCAGAGCTTCCAGTTTTCGTATCCTCTGCTGGATCAGTTCATTTGTCTCATCCATCTCTATCTGCCGCAGTCTCCCGATTAAAAATAAACCCCGTTAGAAATTCCAGTCGTTGCGACTCGAAACCGAGCGGGGCATTAAACCCCGCCGGAATTATTCTGGAATGTAATCCCGCCACAGGCGGGACTGCAGCCGCCGGCCCATAGGGCCTCTGGCCCGGAGGGAGCAGCGGGGCATTATTTCTAACGGGGTAAATGTAAGATTGAAGGGTTACCCACTCATTTCAAGATTTCCTAAATTAACCCATTTTCCAAACTCCGTCAAGATAAACCGGGATCAGATAAACCGGGATCAGATAAACCGGGATCAGGTGGTGACTCCTCAGTTACGGAGTGTTTAAGTTAACCATAACCTGTAACTCAGCGCTTCCCCGGCCTCGCTCCGCGAAGCGGGGCGGGCAGGGCTGATTTTTTCCCGCCAGGGCGGGACTAAAGCCCTGAGTTACATATTCGACAAACCATTTATCCATCGTAACCGAGGGGTTACGTCAGGTGAGAACCCCTTCGATCTCGCCCATCAGATCATAGGGGAGGGCCTGGGTGATCAGGGCTTCCACCCAATCGCCGGGGAGGGCTTTTCCCTTCAGAAAGACGCAACCATCGATCTCAGGGGCCTGGGTTTGCATTCTTCCTCTAAGGGCGGTTCTTTCGCTATCCGCTCCCTCGACCAATACCTCCATTTTTTGTCCCACCCTCCTTCGATATTTTTCAAACGAGATCTTCTTTTGAACCTCCATCAGGATTCTCAACCGTTCTTCTTTCACATCCTCGGCAACAGGGTTGGAAAGGTTGGAGGCCGGCGTTCCCTCTTCAGGGGAGTAAGTAAAGGCTCCGAGGTGATCGAACTGAAACTCTTCAGCGAAATGGAGGAGTGCCTTGAACTGGCTTTCGCTCTCTCCAGGGAATCCGACGATGAGAGAGGTTCGAAGAGCGATCCCCGGAACAGAGGTTTGAATCTTCTGAATGAGGTCCCGAATCTCTTGACCTTTTGATCTGCGCCCCATCCGCCTGAGGATTTTATCATCGATGTGCTGGACGGGAAGATCGAGGTAAGGACAGATCTTCTCCTCCCGTCCGATAAGTTCGAGAAGGTTCTCCGTGAAACGGGCCGGCTTCGGGTAGGCATAGAGGATCCGGATCCATCGAAGCCCCTCCACCCTGACCAGGCCTTTGAGAAGTCTTTCCAGAGAAGTCCCATCCCGGAGGTCTTCTCCGTAAGCAGTCGTATCCTGTGCAATGAGGATCAATTCCTTGACACCCTGGGCCGCCAGCCTCTCCGCCTCTTTCAGGACGGAATGAATCGTTCTACTCCGGTAGGGCCCCCTGATCTTAGGGACGGTGCAGAAGGTGCAGGTCCTGGAGCATCCCTCTGCGATCTTCAGATAAGCGGTAAAGGAAGGAGTGGAGAGGATCCGAGGTGTCTTTTCGTTATAGAGAAAGGTCTGCCCGGAGAGAAAGCACTTTCTCTTTCCTCCCTGTGAGATGAGCTGTGGAATCTTTTGAAAAGATCCTGTGCCGACGAAGAGGTCTACCTCCGGCAGTTCCTTCTCCAGAATCTTACCATATCGCTGGGGAAGGCAGCCGGAGACGATGAGAAGGCGACAGCGGCCCTCTCTCTTATAAGGGGTGAGCTGAAGAATAGTCTCAATTGCTTCCTGTGTGGCATCCTTGATAAAGGAGCAGGTGTTGACAATGATGACCTCCCCCTTTGAAGGATCGGTGGTGAGAGGGTGTCCTTCTTTGGAGAGGAGGCCGAGGATCACTTCGGAATCGACCAGATTTTTCGGGCACCCCAGGCTGACGAGGCAGACCGTTTCTTTCATGGCATTTCATTATACCTTACAGATGTCCAATGTCCAATTATCCATTTAACCTTACAGTTGCATAAACGGCCATGGTTAAATTTTTTTACAACATTAAACTTGATGGTCTCGTAAAAAGTCGTCATTCCCGTGAAAACGGGAATCC
>DYHU01000643.1 GCA_020724025.1 Syntrophorhabdus sp.
CGTCAAGAAAAAGTGTGATCTGGACGACCCTATGTTCAGAAGCAGTAAGCGGTTAGTTTCTGAACGTCTTTTGGGGAGGTCCAGATCACATGAAGCATCACGCCACTATTCTCGAGCAGTTCGTGGGACTGATTCCTCGACGAACTTTCAAGGCAGCAGTGGTTCTGTACAAGGCCGATTATCGGGTCCGAAAATTGTCCTCGTGGGCACAGTTCTTGATCCTTCTATTCGTCCAACTCACCGGTCAAGTCAGCCTCAGGGAGGTTGAAACATCCCTGAATGACAAACTTCGCCGCACCCGCCACCTCCGCACTACTCGCGTCCGCCGGTCCACTCTGGCCGATGCCAACGAAAAGCGTCCTTGGCATCTCTACAAGGATATTTTCGGCAAATTGCTGACCCGCTGCATATCCATTTCACCACAGCGGCGGTTCCGATTCAAGAATCCTCTCTATTCGCTCGACTCCACCGTCATCTCCCTTTGTCTCTCGCTCTGCCCTTGGGCCAAATATCGCACCGGAAAGGGCGCCGTCAAGCTCCACGTCCTCCTCGACAACAACCGCCACATCCCTCGTGTGTGCCTCGTCGCCCAAGGCAAGAAAGGTGACATCCTCGTCGGGAAGTCTCTGTCGTTCGAGAAAGGGTCCATCCTGATTGTCGACCGCGCGTATGTCGACTACCTCTGGCTTTCGGAACTTCATCGTCAGGGAGTCTACTTCGTTACGCGCCTGAAAAAGAACGCCAGCTTCGCAGTCTGCCGCGATTTGCCCGCCGACCCGCGCAGGGGCGTCGTTGAAGACTCGATCGTGCGTTTCCAACCATTTGCTGCCGGTCGCAAGCCCATAGTCGACATGCGCGTAGTAGTCTATCGCGTCCCCGAGACCGGCAAGGAACTCACCTTTCTCACGAACTGCTTTCATCTGGCTGCGACCACGATTGCCGCGATATACAAGGAACGCTGGCAGGTCGAACTCTTTTTCAAGTGGCTGAAGCAACACCTGCGGATCAAGGCCTTCCTCGGAACATCAGAGAACGCGGTTCAGACGCAAATATGGACGGCCCTGATTGCATATTTGCTGTTGGCCTACTTGAGCTTTCTTTCGAAGGTCTCGTTGACGCTGCTTGAGGTCATTCGGCTGTTGCACTTCAACTGGTTCGATCGTTCCAGCATCCTTGCCAAGTTACGGGCGGGTCCCAAACGCCCTGCTCTTCAAGCTCCGCCTGCGTTTCCGGCATTCCTCATTCGGAGAAAAGCTCATGCTTGACCGGACAGCAGTG
>DYHU01000644.1 GCA_020724025.1 Syntrophorhabdus sp.
TTCCTATGGTTTTCTGGAGGGCTTATTGAAGTGGCCTGTGATGGGAGAGATTCCTGTCGGGTTGATTCGCTCCGGATTGGTGGACCGGTGGGTAGCGAAGTCCATCATCGGGAAGGGATGGAAGGAATTGGATGAGGCGGAAAGAGAGAGGGTGGTGAAGATCATCTCCCGGAGTAACCGAACGGCATCCCGTGTGTCGTGGTACCATATATCCCGAACCCTCAAGACATCGAAGAATTTTTCAGAGCAAGCCAAAAACATCTCCACACCGGTTCTCTATCTTTACGGAGGAAACTCAGACTATTATGATATGGCGAAAGAGAATGCCGCTTTTTTGAAGGCCTATCTTTCGGATGCCGAGGTCGTATTGATTAAAAACGGGATCCACGACCTCCAATTACAGAAGCCAGTCGAAGTGGCAGGTCTCATTTTAGAATTTTTGGGGAGGAATCGTTTCGGAAGGCAGGATCTTTCAGAATTGAGTCCATCCGTCAGTTCTCAACCTCCATCCTTTATGAGATGACGACCTCCTCCACATATTTGACCCAGTCATATCCGTAGGCGTCTTCATAGACCAATCTCAGGGGGAAACCGTGTTTCTGAGGGAGAGGGTCCCCATTGACCCCGGTCTGCCGCAATCCCTGCCTGCAGTAGGCAGGTTCAACCTGAAATCCCCGATGTTTACCTAACTTCCGGGATGATATTTCCTCCGGATGGAAAGATGGCGACATCGGCCTGGGGGATCTTTTCAGAGACCTGCTGAATGGCATCCTGAATGGTGGGAGCATAGGCAAACTTCATCATCCCCACCTGTTCTGGGGAGAGGCCCTCGGTCACATGGAGCACGGTAAATTTCTCGGCCAACTCTTTAAAATAGACGACCTGCATGATGTAAGAAATCCCGAATGACCGGAGATGTTCGGGAACATCCCCCAAGATTAAACGACGATGAAAATCTCCTGCACTTTCCGGGCTTGCCATTTCTTTAATCAGAGGCATGATCGGGCCTGCCTGTTTCTGGGGGGCCACCCAGATGATCGCTCCTCCTGATCGCGTACAAAAACCCGCCATGACCAGAGCTTTGGTTGCCTGAACCCCGATTTCTAATGGAAAAGCCGAAGTGATCGTTACATCCGCAAGTTTCGGGAGGGGAATCAAATAGAGGGAAGCGGCATATTTAGAGGCCTCCCGGTGTTCTTCTGAAGGATCTCCTGCAAAGGCGCGGATGACCTCCTTTTTTTCATTGATGATGAAGTCGAGTTTAAAAGCCAAC
>DYHU01000645.1 GCA_020724025.1 Syntrophorhabdus sp.
ATTTCTCCAGAAGCAGTCGAGCATCTTCAAAGATCTTTTTCCCAGGGAGACCCTTCGCCTCCATGTCGGCTACCCATTTCTCATTAAGTGGTTTGATCCGGTCGGCCCATATCTTCCTCTGTTCTGATGGAAGAGAATAGATCTCTGCTCCTGCTTTTTTTGCCGCCTCTTTCCCCAGTTGATCGTATTTATCAAAGGCCACCCCTGCCATCTCTGACATCCTGGAACCACCCAGCTCATCAAGGATTTTCTGTATATCCGGTGGAAGGCTATTCCAGGTCTTCAAGTTGATAGCAACACCCATAGTCATCGCATAAAGATCTGAAAGGGTATGGTGTTTGAGTAACTCATAGAGTTTGAAGTCTCTCACCGCGGAGAAGGGAATGACGCAACCGTCAGCCATTCCTTTCTGAAGGGCATCGTAGAGTTCCGGAATGGGCATCGTGAGAGGGGAAACTCCTAACTCTCTAAGAAGGGTCGCCTGTTGAGGTCCTGGGCTCCTTAACCTTAATCCTTTGATATCATCCAGAGTCCTCACCGGTCTCTTGGTCATGTGGATATGACCCGGATCATGAACCCAGAGGGTGAGAAGTTTGACTCCTGAATATTCCTGCTTTAAATATTTATCGTAGAGCCCCCAAATCACCCGGCTACCGACTTTCGCAGAAGGGATCTGAACGGGAAGCTCGATTACGGACGTGAGAGGAAAACGACCTGCCGTATACCCCTGAATGAAGAGAGCGATATCGGTGATCCCATGCGTGGCCATATCATAATGATCCTTTGCCTTACCCAGGGCTTCTCCAGGATAGATGGTTATTTTGACTCTCCCCTTTGTCCGCTCCTCAACCTCCTTGGCGAAGGGAGTAAACACCTCCACGTGTAACGTGTGCATGGGTGACATCCAGTGCGAAAGCTTCAGCTCGATGGGCTTTACAGCCTGAGCATAGGAAAACCTCCCCATTGAAAAGAAAATAACAAAACATAGCAATACCTCCAATAAGATAGACCTTCTTTTCATTTTTCTGCCTCCTTTCTCGTTTGATTGTTTAGAAATGGTTTCTTATTATTCAATCGATCACCTCCTCTGGCGGCGATTCGCAGTACTCCATCGACACCTTCCGGGTCAAACACGTAATGAACCCTGATGTGGAATAGGCCAGAAAGCTCATCGAATTGCTGATCCAGTCATGTCCATTGAAAGCCTCGGCCGTCCTCCAGGAGAGGGCGCCTGAGATGGGTTGCTTTGGAACGAACCGTGCCCTTTCCCT
>DYHU01000646.1 GCA_020724025.1 Syntrophorhabdus sp.
CAGTACCGGAATTTGCGGCCGATACTTCAATATCAGTCACATAAACGGTCGGAAGTCCGCTCGCGACATTTGACCACGAAGTGCCGTTGTTCGTTGTAACTTGAACTCTGCCGTTGCTGCATCCGGCATAAATCACATTTGAATTTCCTTTAGCGATTGCAAGTGCTGAAATTGTTGCACCCGAAGATCCGGAACCATCACCTGTAAGGTCTGAACTTATCACAGTCCAGTTATTTGCACCGTCGGTGGTTTTATAGATTTTGTATGTTCCGGCAACGAGTGTTTGTGAGTTGTTTGGATCTATAATTAAAGGAGCAATGAACAAACAGCGATCTGTCGTTCCGTCGTAATCATCTGGTCCAGTTGGAATCCCATTCATTTTCTTTAACCATGTAGATCCGCCATTTGTGGATTTAAAAATTGCGAGGTATGCGTACTCAGTATAAACAGTATTTGGATTGTTGAAGTCAACCTCGGTAGCACCACCGTCACCTCCGAAAACTTCTGTCCACGAAAGTCCACTGCCGGATTTTAGAGTTCCGTTATCTTGAGTTCCACCATAAAAAATATTCGATGTTGGGTGAACAGCACCGTAATAAAATTGTGTAATTTCCAAACCGATATTCAATGCGGTCCAACTTGTTCCGCCATTACTTGATTTGAAGATACCCCCGTCTGTTCCGACATAAACGACATTTGAATTATTCGGATCGAAAGTAATGGCATGAAAGTCCGCATGAACATAAGGATATGAAGGGTGCGTGTACCAATTAGTTATTTGATTCCATGTTGATCCACCGTTGGTTGATTTGAAAAGATCGACACCTCCGGCATAAACGATATTCGGATTTGTTGGATGAACCGCTAAGATATTATTGTACCAGGCTTGAGGTCCGGTATAAGTTGAATAAGTTAATGAAGGACCTGGGACAGTAACATTAGAAAAAGTATTTCCACCGTCTGTGGACTTTTTGAAATTTGAAACCGCACTTGTACTTACATCCAAAAACGATGCATATACTATTTGATTATTTGAAAGTGCAACAGCCAACTCAATTCTTCCGGAACCTGTGACAGAATGAAGTGAAGAGAAATTATTTCCTCCATCTGTACTTCTATAAATATAAGATTGATTGAACTGCCCATAAGTAGCATAAATTGCTGATGGCGAAGTGTTTGTAATTTCGATATCTGTACAGTGTGCACTTGAACCACCCACACCTCCAGAAACTAAATTCCAGTTTGTACCGCCGTTGGTAGTGTAATAGA
>DYHU01000647.1 GCA_020724025.1 Syntrophorhabdus sp.
TAAATGCGGATTTTATGGCGATCAATCTCAGCAGGGTGTCAGGTCTTGACATGAGACATTGAATTATGGTAGATGGTGTTTGTCATGTCGAGACCGTTGAGAATCGAAGTCGAGGGCGCTTTTTACCATATCACGGCGAGGGGGAACGAGAAGCGGCCGATTTTTTTGGTGGAGCGGGACTTCACTCGCTTTCTTGGCCGTCTTGAGCGGATGTACGAGCACTACGGGGTCCTGATTCATTCTTATGTCCTAATGGCCAACCATTACCATCTGCTTCTCGAAACCCCTCGGGGAAATCTCTCTGCCGCACTGCACGATTTGAATACTGCTTATACAAATTATTTTAACCGAAGGCATGATCGGGTCGGACATCTCTTCCAGGGCCGCTATCGGGGCATTCTTGTGGATAAGGACAACTATTTGTTGGAGTTGTCCCGCTACATTCATCTCAATCCTGTGAGAGCCCGGATGGTGAGGCGGCCAGAGGCTTATCGATGGAGCAGTTACGGGAGCTATCTTTCGCCGAGATCTACACCGGAGTGGCTTCGGAGGGAGGACGTTCTGGGACAGATGGACAACAACTTGTCCAAAGGACGGCGCAAATATCGTCAGTTTGTGGAGGAGGGTTTAAGGAGTGAGATCAGGGATCCTCTGAAAGAGGTGATTGCAGGAATTGCCCTAGGAGGAGAGAGATTTTGTGAAGGGGTGAGGAAACGGGTGGAAGAACTTAAGGGAGGAAGCGAGTTTTCTGGACTCAGGGAAGTTCATCGTAAGACAGACGTTCAGGTGATTGTGGAGAAGGTTGCATCGTTTTATGGAGTATCAGAAGAGAGGATTGCCCAAAGAGGGCATCCTCCCCATCCGGGATCTCAAGTTGCCCTGTATCTGGCGAGGAAGAAGACGGATCTTTCATTGAATGAGATTGCGGGCTTCTTTGGAGGGAGGCACTATACGGCAGTGAGTGCAGCCTTTAGGAGAATGGAGGCCAAACGGCAGAAAAATCCGCGTTTAGATCGGGAATTGAGCAAAATTGAAAGAGAAATCTCATAGGCAGGGCTCTCGTCGACGTCAATGTCTCATGTCAAGACCTGACACCGAGTCTTACTGGAATTTCTAACGGGGTTTACTTGCCCTCAATCTCAATTTCAATCTTTTTGGGTTTCTCGCATCCCTTCAATGAACTAACCATTCCCTTGATGGATCCTGACAGAAAATCCCTGATAAAAGGTTTTAACGGAACTGTTCTGCCATCCACCTTAAGGGTGA
>DYHU01000648.1 GCA_020724025.1 Syntrophorhabdus sp.
CCAAAGGTCTATACAACTACATCAAGACTGATACTGAGCCAAAGACAAAGAAAAGAATAAAGAGACAGTATTTCTCAGGAGGGGTTACAACAATGGGCTTAGGTAACATTATGATTACCCAGACAGGTCCTCAGCCGCTGAAGAATGCTTGTTCCGCCCTAGGATATAAGACTTTTAAAAACCTCTTTGTAAAGTTTGATTACATAATTAGCAGTCTGGTAGCTGGAGTTAAAGCCAAGGCAATCCGTGCTTTAATCCAGGCTTTAAAGGATGAGAATCCCTTTGTGCGCATCGCTGCTGCCGAAGCCTTACCTAAAATCGACCCTGAGCAAACCGAACAAGCAGTCCAGGTTTTAATCGAGGCTTTAGGGCATAGAGATCCTTCTGTGCGCATCGCTGCTGCCCAAGCCTTACCTAAAATCGACCCTGAGCAAACCGAAGCAGCAGTCCGTGTTTTAATCGAGGCTTTAAAGGGTAAAGATCCTTATGCGCGCAGGGCTGCTGCCAAAGCCTTAGGTGAAATCGGCCCAGAAGCCAAAGCAGCAGTCCCTGGTTTAATCGAGGCTTTAAAGGATAAAGATTATTCTGTGCGCATCGCTGCTGCCCAAGCCTTACCTAAAATCGACCCTGAGCAAACCGAACAAGCACTCCTTGTTTTAATCCGGGCTTTAAAGAATGAGAATCCCTTTGTGCGCATCGCTGCTGCCGAAGCCTTAGGTAGAATCGGCCCTGAGAAAACCAAAGCAGTCCCAGCTTTAATCCGGGCTTTAAAGGATGAATATTCTTTTGTGCGCAGCACTGCTGCCGAAGCCTTAGGTAGAATCGGCCCAGAAGCCAAAGCAGCAGTCCCTGATTTAATCCAGGCTTTAGAGGATGAATATTTTTATGTGCGCATCGCTACTGCCGAAGCCTTACCTAAAATCGACCCTAAGAAAACCAAACAAGCAGTCGTTGTTTTAATCCAGGATTTAAAGGATAAAGATCCTTATGTGCGCATCGCTGCTGCCAAAGCCTTAGGTGAAATCGGCCCAGAAGCCAAAGCAGCAGTCCCTGATTTAATCCAGGCTTTAAAGGATGAGAATCCCTTTGTGCGCATCGCTGCTGCTAAAGCCTTAGTTAAAATCGACCCTAAGAAAACCAAACAAGCGGTCGATGCTTTAACCCGGGCTTTAGAGGATGGAAATCATGATGTGCGCCTCGCTGCTGCCCAAGCCTTAGGTGAAATCGGCCCAGAAGCCAAAGCAGCAGTCCCTGCTTTAACTAA
>DYHU01000649.1 GCA_020724025.1 Syntrophorhabdus sp.
CCACCCTCACCCTCCCCCATCGAAAGGGGGAGGGGATTGGAGAGAAAATTCAAACATGTTTGGATACGATTTTAGTTCTCCAAAGTTTTAAGTGAGTAAAGAGGATCCCTCAAAAACAACTTAATTCCGGACGTGCTGAGTCCTGCCCAGGCGGGATCGAAGGGCAGACCAAAGCCCGATCCACCCTTCGAGAACCTCAGGGTGATCGGTATAGTAATATCTACACTAAAACAGGAAGACCCCATCATTTTAGTTCTTTGAAAAATCATCCTATCGTGTGATTGGCAAGTTTCTCGAGGACCGTAACAATCGAGGAATGGTCCAGTTCGCTGCCTCCCTGTGCGGCCAGGGCATTGAAGAGCTCCTGTGCCGTGGCCGTATTGGGCAGGCTCAATCCCATGCTCCGTGCGGCCTGAAGGGCGATGTTCAAATCTTTTTGATGCAGGCGGACACGGAAACCCGGGTTGAAAGTCCGCTTGATCATCCTCTCTCCGTGGATCTCCAGGATGCGGCTCTGGGCAAACCCTCCGAGAAGCGCAGCTCGGACCTTCATCGGATCAGCGCCTGCCTTGGAGGCGAAGAGAAGAGCTTCTGCCACTCCCTCAAGGGTCAGGGCTACGACAATCTGGTTCGCCACCTTGCAGGTCTGACCATCTCCGTTGCCGCCGATATGAACGATGTTCTTCCCCATCAGTTCAAAGAAGGGCTTGACCTGGTTGAACACCTCTTCCTTCCCTCCCACCATGATCGAGAGGGTGGCATTCTCAGCTCCAACCTGGCCGCCGGATACCGGCGCATCCAGCATCTCCACGCCCATTGCGGCCAGCTTCTTTGCAAATTCCTTCGTCGCAAGCGGCGAGATCGAGCTCATATCCACCACGATCGAGCCTGGCTTTAAGCCTTCCGCCACACCCTCCGGGCCGAAGAGCGCGGCCTCCACATCGGGCGTGTCAGGCACGATGGTGAAGATGATCTTCGATTTCTGTGCCACCTCTTTGCAGCAGGTGCATCCTTTTGCACCCAGACTGCACAGGTGTTTCACCGCTCCCTCGACCAGATCACATACATGAACGGTGTGGCCCGCTTCCACCAGATGGCCTGCCATGGGTTTGCCCATGATCCCCAGACCAATAAATCCCAGCTCTGCCATGTTTTTCCTCCTTCCCAAAAGGTTTACCCCGTTAGAAATAATGCCCCGCTGCTCTGCAGTCCCGCCTATGGCGGGATTACATTCCAGAATAATTCCGGCGGGGTTTAATGCCC